>NZ_JBSSEL010000005.1:0-222115 GCF_054061655.1 Pedobacter sp. UYEF25
GCAGCCACAAAAAAGGAGCTGCCCTAAACAGGCTGGCACAAAGCCGCCTTGAAAAATAAAGATAGAAATTATTTGGAATTCATCACAGAATCTTTAATTGGCCTCCAAAAAGCCAATTAAAGATATAAATGGACAGCGCGTAAAAGCGCCCAAATAATTAAACTGTTTCTGATTTGAAGTTTGCTGCACTTTTCTTAAAATGGACAGAGCATAGGTAATAAATACGACCGAATACTTATAAAAGCGATAAAATTGTTGTGCTATTTTAGATAGAGAGGTGCACCCAAAGAAAACTAATAAAAAAGGAGAGTAGTTAGATTCTCGATTAAAGCTTTTGCAAAAAAACTTATGTCGCAAATTTTACTACTCTCCAACTATATTTTTATTTAAAACTTCTAAAATCTTGGTCGACTTCCAGCCCTAATAAACTATGGTAAATCAAGCTAATTACATTATCCACATCTTCTTTATGTACCATTTCTACGGTGGTATGCATGTAGCGTAATGGCAAAGAAATCAATGCAGACGGAACACCACCGTTTGAGTAGGCAAAAGCATCCGTATCTGTACCTGTAGATCTCGAAGATGCTTGACGTTGAAACGGAATGTTGTTTTTGTCGGCAGTTTTGATTAAGTGTTTGTTTAAGTTCGTTTGTACCGCCGGCGCGTAAGAAACCACCGGACCTTTACCTGCAAACAATTCACCCTGCGTGTTTTTGTTAATCATTGGTGTTGTTGTATCGTGCGTTACATCTGTAATGATGGCAACGTTTGGCTTAATTCGATCGGCAATCATTTCTGCTCCTCTCAACCCAATTTCTTCTTGTACAGAATTTACAATGTACAATCCAAACGGTAATTTTTTCTTATTCTCTTTTAGTAAACGAGCAACTTCGGCGATCATAAAACCACCTACACGGTTGTCTAGTGCTCTACCAACATAATACCTGTCATTTAATACCATAAAAGTATCTTCGTAGGTAATTACGCAACCAACATGCACGCCTAATTTTTCTACCTCTTCTTTTGTGGTACAACCACAGTCTAAAAAGATATTTTTTAATTCGGGAGTTTGTTCTTTCTCACCGCCATGTCTTGTATGGATAGCTGGCCAACCGAAGACCGCTTTTATCATACCATTATCTGTATGAATATTTACGCGTTTACTGGGTGCAATTTGATGATCAGATCCACCATTTTTGATGACGTAGATAAGGCCATCGCTGGTGATGTAGTTAACGTACCAAGAAATTTCGTCTGCGTGGGCCTCAATTACCACTTTATATGGTGCATTTGGATTGATAACTCCAACCGCAGTACCATAGTTGTCTACAAAATGTTCATCAATGTATGGCTCTAGATATTTAAGCCACATTTTTTGTCCTTCCCATTCATAACTAGTTGGCGCAGGATTGTTAATGTACTCTTCTAAAAATGTAAGCGATTTTTTCGTTACTACCGCTAAATGTTTTGGTTTATCTTCTATTTCTACTTCTTTTTTCTTTGACATTATTATATTTTTTTATTCTAACTAATTTTTTTAACCATTAACCACTAACCTTTTCCTTCCTCGTTTAAATTAAAGTATTTTTCCATCACTACAAAATCAAAACCATCTTTAAAAAAAACCGCATCGGTTTCTACAAAGCCAAATTTGATATAAAATGCCTTGGCGTTCACTCTAGCATTGCACCATAGTTTTTCAGCCTTTTGAATTTTACAAAAATCTAAGATATACTGCATCAATTGTGAGCCTAAACCTAGTTTTTGAGCACTTTCTAAGATGGCAAGTTTTCTAAATTGGTAAATATTTCCAATCTGAAATAAGGAAATAACGCCTGTTAATTTATGATCGAGGTATAAGCCGAAATGAAGTCCATCAAAGTCATCATCGAGTTTTACACTATCAAAAGACATGTTTGGATACATCACTTCATGGCGAATACGCCAAGTTAGAGACGGAAATATTTGTTCTACGACAGCCATCAAAATATTAAACTATAGCCAAATCTTAAAAACCCTGAAGCGCGCGTTTTTCGAAAATCTGTTTGGATTGATGGACCAATCATGAATTCTAGATTGGCATTTACTTTATTGCTCGATACTTTTCTTTGAAAGCCCCAAACAGGAGAAAATGAGCTTACAGAGTTGGTCGTGTAGTTATCGTTAAGTAAAATTGGATTAATGAAGCTGTATTCAAACCCAACAAAACTTGCACTATTGTTTTTTGTCATTTTTCCTAAGTTATTTCTACGAGCAAGGTTATAATAATTTTTGTAACCTGCAGAGAATAATGGAGCAATATTTATGGCATAGTCTACACGTAATACGTCACTGCTGTTAGTCGGTCTATGAGGAAAAAATGGAACAACTCCTTCTATCTCGGCTCCGATATAAAGGGTAGATCGTTTAGCAATTCTCTGTTCCCGCTCTAATCCGAAACCAACTAAATATATCTTTGCTTTATTTACAGATGCTACGCTTCCTGCATCTTTATTATTCGTATCGATATCTTGAGCAAAGATAATCGGTGAATTAAGTAGGCAAAGAAAAACTATTACAACTATCAAAAGGATGTTTTCACCGCGCATTAATTATGGTCTTATTGATGTTTGCGGGCTAGCTACAAAGGTATATTGCCATGCTTTTTCTTAGGGTTATTCACCACTTTGTTTTCTAACATTTTAAACGCTTTAATTAACTTAGCTCGCGTTTGCGAAGGCTCAATCACTTCATCTACAAAGCCTCGTTCTGCAGCTCTATATGGATTTGCAAAAATTTCTGAGTACAATTTTTCTTTCTCCAGCCACTTTTCTTCTGGATTTTCTGCGGCATTTATCTCTCTTTTAAATATAATTTCTGCAGCGCCCTTTGCACCCATAACCGCAATTTCTGCACTTGGCCAAGCATAATTTAAATCGGCGCCAATGTGCTTGCTATTCATCACATCATATGCGCCGCCATAAGCTTTACGTGTGATCACGGTAATCCTCGGAACAGTTGCTTCACTAAACGCGTATAACAGCTTTGCCCCATTTGTAATTATACCGTTCCATTCTTGATCTGTGCCTGGTAAAAAGCCGGGTACATCTTCTAATACTAACAGTGGGATGTTAAAGCAATCGCAAAAACGAACAAACCGAGCAGCTTTTTTAGAAGAATTACTATCTAACACCCCAGCTAGATAAGCCGGTTGATTGCCTACAATACCAATACTTCTTCCGGCCAACCTTGCAAAACCTACCACTATGTTTTCTGCGTAATCTTGGTGAACCTCTAAAAAGCTGGTTTCATCGCAAAGGGCAGCTATAATTTCTCTAACATCATAGGGTTGAGAAACTAGTTCTGGTAAAATATTGTTTAAAGCAGGCCGACTTTCATCGGATGTTTCGTAAGGCAGAAATGTCGCATGTTCTTCGCAGTTTTGCGGCATATAACTTAACAGGTTTTTCAATTTTGTGATGAGTGCAATTTCATTTTCACAAGCGAAATGTGTTACGCCAGATTTTATTGCATGTGTATTCGCACCCCCCAATTCTTCTGAAGAAACTTCTTCGTGCGTTACCGTTTTTACCACGTTGGGCCCCGTTACAAACATGTAGGAGGTGTTTTCTACCATCAAGGTAAAATCTGTAATGGCTGGAGAATAAACCGCCCCACCGGCACACGGACCCATAATGCCCGAAAGCTGAGGGATAACGCCAGAAGCTTGTACGTTTCTATAAAAAATGTCTGCATAACCACCTAAAGAAACTACTCCCTCTTGTATGCGCGCACCGCCGCTATCATTTAGGCCAATAAGTGGTGCGCCATTTTTCATGGCCATTTCCATCAACTTACAAATTTTCTCTGCGTGAGTTTCTGAAAGAGATCCTCCGAAAACGGTAAAATCTTGAGAGAAAACATAGGTTAATCTCCCATTTATCGTTCCATAGCCGGTAACTACACCATCACCCAAATATTTCTCATTTTCCATGCCGAAATCGGTACTTCGGTGGGTAACCATCATACCAATTTCTTCAAAACTACCTTCATCCATTAAAAAATGAATTCGTTCCCGCGCAGTTAGCTTTCCTTTTTTATGCTGACTAGCTATCCTTGCTTCGCCGCCGCCAAGGTTTGCCTGTCTAATTTTGTCGTTTAAACCTTCTATTTTTTTTTGCATATTATTTTTCGGTTTTCTTCAACCACTTCCAAATAATTAATTATTATTTCAAATATTTATTATACCACTTCAAATAACGTTCAAACCTATCTACCTGATAGCTCAACACACTTACTCCATGAAACTGGTTTGGGTAAATCACCAATTCCGTAGGGATTTTTAGTGTTTTCAAAGCAGCATACATTTGCTCACTCCCTTGTGATGGTACATTAAAATCATTTTGACCAACCATAAATAAAGTAGGGGTTTTTATCTTGTCGGCATGGATAAATGGGTAAGAAAGTTTCAAGTAGTTATCAAGGCCTTTTTTTTCCCAAGGTAAGCCAACTTCCTCGTTCCATTGCAATAAATATTGGTCGATTCCATACATAGAGAGTTGCATGGCACTTCCGGCACCGCTACAAGCAGCTTTAAACCTCGTGTCTGAGGCAATTGTATAATCTGTTAAAATACCGCCGTAACTCCAACCGCCAATGCCTAATTTATTTTCATCTATCAACCCTTGTTTTGATAGATAGTCCGTCGCACCCAACAGATCCGCCACCTCCAAATTTCCCCAATCACTGTAGATAGATTTACTAAAAGCTATTCCGCGTCCATTACTGCCTCGATAATTTACCGCAGCGACTGCATAACCACCTGCTGCCAACATTTGGCGGGTAAAATCAAAAGAATATTCATCTTGCCCAACTGGGCCACCATGAATAAATAATATAAAAGGTAGTTTCTTAGTACCGGCGTCTGAAGGTTTGAAAAACAGTCCAGATACTTCTGTACCATCTTTACTTTTAGACTTGAAGCCCGTAACTGTAGCCAAATCTATTTTGCTCAACCATTCATCGTTCACTTTGGTAATCTTTTCCAATTTTCCATCAACAAGAGTGTATAAATTGGTTGGATGTTGAGGATCGCTCATGGCTACTAAATAACCACCTTTCGGATTTATTTCTAGATCCATAAAACTTCTGTCTCCACCAATCAATTTCTCTATTTTACCAGAAACGACATCAATTTTCGAGACATAGGTCTGTCTATCATCGTCTACTAAAAAAGTAAGACTTTTATTGTCTTTAGCCCATTTGAAATTCGAGATAGGGCGATCTAGTTCTTTAGTAAGTAGCCTTTGATCAGTTCCATCTGATTTCATGATCACTAAGATGCTCTGATCATAGTTAATGTACGTATCGTCTGCAGTCGATCTTGCGTAAGCAATATATTTTCCGTCATCGCTCCAAACTGGCTTATTGTCGCTTCCCTTCCAAGTTGTTAGTTGCTTTAATTTTCCACTTTTTAGATCAACCACATAAATATCCGTGTTGCTATTTCTATCGGGATCTTCTGTTCTGTTGCTAGAAAAAGCAATTTGAGAGCCATCTGGAGACCAGGTTGGGGAGCTCTCACTATAAATTCCGTTGGTTAATTGCGTGATTTTCCCCGATTTCACATCTAAAATGTAAAGATGTGTACTGGAACTATCTACATATCCTTCTACATCTTGCTTATAATGATACCTATTCGCAACCACTGGCGCTTTGGTTTTAGGTTTTTTCTTTTCCTTAGCATCCACATCTTTCATCAGCAAAGCAATTTTACTTGCATCCGGCGACCAGACATAGCTCTGTAGATCTTGTTTAACTTTCGTAAATTGATGTGCTTCGCCACCTCGTCTATCCATCAACCAGATTTGAGCGTTATCTATACTGTCCACTTTTTTAGAGGAAATAAAAGAGATGTATTTTCCGTCCGGACTAAAGTCAGCATCAGATTCACCTTCGTCAGAATAGGTTAACTGTAAAGTTTCTTTACCGTTCCAACTTGCCATAAAAAGGTCAGATTGCTTTTTGTTTTTAGCCGAATCTGGAGTTGATATACTGTACAGAATCCAATCGCCCGCTGGTGATATTTTAGCGCCGGAAATAGATTGGTAATGATAAACATCATTTGGAAGCATCTTCCGTTTCAGACTTTGTGCCTGCGACTGGGAAATAATCCATATAAATGCAAAGCAAAGTAGATTTGACCACATATTGTACGTTTAAATTCGTTAAATTAATATAAAATTAAAACAATTTTCCCTTTATTTTTTAGAAATGATACGCTTTCAATTCTACTAAAAAAACCGTTCATACGCGATAAAAGAGTAAGCGCGGACGTTTCTTACAAACTGCTTAAATGCTTCATTGAAATGGCGATTTCAAACATTAGATGCACCAAATTTAAGCCTGAGCATAAAAAAGGTTTATAAAATTGCCAATTTATAGCTACAGGAAAAAAAGAAAAAATATTTTAATTGACATTTCTTCGACGAGTGGTTTTGGGATTTTAAAATTTTTTATTCTATCATTGCGATAATTGAAAAATAAAAAATACAAATACAGCATCGTAGGAATATTCCTTTTTGTCTTCATGGCGAAAATGGTTATCTCTGGTGCGCCTGTATTTTTTGCAAGTGCGGATAAGGCGATTATGAACGCTGTGATTATGCAAATTGAAGTAACTCACGGACCTGGCGATGACGCGAAAGACGGTTTAAAATTTACAGACTTTAAATTGCTCGAGGTTATTCAACCAATCCCAAATTTTTCGTTCTTTTATTCATTTATAGAACTCAAAAAAAATGAATTACGGAGCGGCAACCGCATTGTCAATTCCTATCATCCCACGGTAGCGACTCCCCCGCCCAATTTTAGCTGATTTTCTGTTTTAAATATTACTGCCGTGGAAGTTTGCACGCAGCTGCCTTGTCGTTTCTTTCGGAGAGGTATGTCCATATTTCAATATTAGATCAATTAAACATTTCATGCAAAGATTCAAACCCGCATTCTCTAAGTCGGATGCCAATAAATACATTTTAAAAAAGAACCTAAAAAAGGATCTACCCGCCAGTATTGTGGTATTTCTCGTCGCTCTGCCACTCTGTTTAGGCATTGCGCTTGCTTCTGGCGCTCCCCTTTTTGCGGGAATAATTTCCGGAATAATCGGCGGCATAGTGGTTGCCTCATTTAGTGGCTCCCAACTTAGCGTTAGTGGGCCTGCTGCAGGCCTCACAGTTATTATTTTAGGTGCAATTACCTCGCTCGGGAGTTATCAAACCTTTTTACTGGCTGTTGTTCTCGCTGGAATATTTCAGATTATTTTAGGTTTGATAAAAGCCGGGACAATTGGAAACTACTTTCCTTCTAGCGTGATAGAAGGAATGCTTGCAGCCATCGGTCTTATTTTAATTTTAAAACAACTGCCACATGCCGTTGGCGTCGATACCGATTTTGATGGCGACCAAACATTTTTTCAAAAAGACAATCAAAATACTTTTTCGGCAATTGGCGAAGCCCTCAGCCATATAAGCGTTGCAGCCGTCGTCATCAGTGTTCTGTCTATTGCAATACTTCTGCTTTGGCCAAAAATCAAGAAAATAAGTATCGTGCCAGCGCCATTAGTAGTGGTGGTTCTTGGGATCTCAATTAGTTACTTATTTGCAGGATCTGCTTACGATTTACGCGCCGATCAAATGGTTGCAATTCCAGTTGTAGGTAATTTTGGAGAATTTTTGGGATTATTTACTACGCCAGATTTTTCTGCATTGGCAAATAAAGAAGTGTATATCATCGCCGCAACAATTGCCGTGGTAGCTAGTTTAGAAACACTTTTAAGCTTAGAGGCCGTTGATAAAATTGATCCGATTAAACGCGTATCACCAACAAATAGAGAGTTACTTGCTCAAGGAATTGGAAACATTTGTAGTGGTCTAATTGGCGGCTTACCAATGACATCCGTTATTGTAAGAAGTTCTGCCAATGTAGGTGCTGGAGCAAGAACACGTTTATCTGCTGTTTTTCATGGAGTTTTTCTCCTGTTATCTGTTTTATTCATCCCAACAATTATTAATTTAATTCCCCTTTCTTGCCTAGCTGCAATTTTATTGGTTGTTGGTTATAAATTAGCCAGAGTCAGCTTATTTAAGCACATGTATGCAAAAGGTTGGGACCAGTTTGTGCCTTTTGTGATCACGATTATCGCAGTCCTGTTTTCCGATTTATTAAAAGGTGTTGGTCTTGGCTTACTTGTTTCTGTATTTTATTTATTGCGTACAAACATGCGAAATTCTTACTTTTACAAAGTGCAACAAGAAGGTGATAAAAAACATCTTAGAATAAAATTGGCAGAAGAAGTTTCGTTTTTAAATAAAGCGGCGATACAGGTTTTATTAACGAATATCCCTAAAGACAGCCACGTGGTAATAGATGGATCGAATGCAAAATATATTCATCCAGATGTGCTCGAAACTATATTCAATTTTGAAGAAAATGCATATACAAAGGGAACTGTTGTAAAATTAGAAGACATAAAAAAGAATTATGTCGTGCCAAAAATGACTAACAAAATTGCTAACGAAATATTAAACTAGACATGATGAATGCAAAACATATAAAAACAGCAGATATAAATTGTGAGACCTTGCTTCAAGGCAATAAAGATTGGGTAAAGGAAGTTTTGGATGCTGATCCAGATTATTTTGAAAGATTATCTGCCGGCCAAACGCCACCAGTTTTGTGGATTGGTTGTTCAGACAGTCGCGTACCTGCAAATCAGATTACCAATACGATGCCTGGGGATATCTTCGTTCATAGAAATATCTCCAATATAGTGGTACATACCGATATGAATATGCTTTCGGTATTGGATTATTCTGTAAATGTGCTGAAGGTAAAACACGTAATTGTTTGTGGGCATTATGGATGTGGAGGCGTAAAAGCTGCGCTAGAAAACAAACCTGTCGGA
This sequence comes from Pedobacter sp. UYEF25, assembly GCF_054061655.1. Classification (NCBI taxonomy): domain Bacteria; kingdom Pseudomonadati; phylum Bacteroidota; class Sphingobacteriia; order Sphingobacteriales; family Sphingobacteriaceae; genus Pedobacter; species Pedobacter sp. UYEF25. The sequence goes on from NZ_JBSSEL010000005.1 coordinate 8,945, forward strand.
ATTATAGACAATTGGTTAAGAAATATAAAAGATGTTTATAAAACCCACATAAGAGAGATGGAGACGATAAGAGATCCTGCTCAAAAATTCGACCGACTGGTAGAACTTAATGCGATAACCGGAGCATCTAATGTAAGCAATACCTCTATTGTGCAAAATGCATGGGCAAGCGGACAAGAATTGTCAGTTCATGCTTGGGTTTACAGTTTAAAAACTGGGTTAATTAACGATCTGAAGTTTACAGGCTCTGGCTTAGATGACGTGAGCGATGTGTTTAAACTTACTTAATTTACATTGGATAGGCCCGCAGAATTTGCGGGCCTTATTTTTGCGCGTGCAACTGAAAAAACTTATGTCGCTAAAAACTAATTTTAATGCTCGCGCGTAGCTAATTTAGCTTTATTAGCTATTTTTGCAATATGCTTACCCAACGTCAGTTATTTCTTCAACATAATGCGCAAACCTCTCCAACACCTCTTTTATTAGAATTTGTAAGCGCAAAAGGCGTTTATATTTACGATAGCGCTGGCAACAAACATTTGGATTTAATTGCTGGTATCGGCGTAAGTAACGTTGGCCATTGCCATCCAAGCGTGGTAAAAGCGGTACAGAAGCAGGCCGAAACGTATATGCATTTGATGGTTTACGGCGAGTATGTGCAAACGCCACAGGTAAATTTTGCCAAAGCTTTGGCAGATGTGCTTCCCGAAAGCTTAAGCTGTACATACTTTATGAACTCTGGTACCGAAGCAGTAGAAGGCGCAATGAAATTGGCTAAGCGGTTTACCGGTCACCAAGGATTTATTGCCTGCAAAAACGCTTATCATGGAAGTACACACGGTGCAGAAAGTTTAACAGAAAGTGAAGAATTTACTGCGGGCTATGGCCCTTTTTTACCTCACGTTCGTTTTATCGAGCATAATAAATTAACAGATCTATATCTTATAGATGAAACAGTTGCTGCCGTTTTCATAGAACCCATCCAAGGAGAATCAGGAGTTCGAATTGCGACTAAAGACTACATTAAAGCATTAAAAGCAAAATGCGAAGAAGTGGGCGCATTATTGGTCTTTGATGAGATACAATCTGGTTTTGGCCGAACCGGAAAATTATTTGCTTTTGAACACTATGACGTTGTGCCAGATATTTTATTGTTGGCCAAAGGAATTGGCGGCGGAATGCCTATTGGCGCTTTCATTAGCTCTTTAAAGATCATGTCGGTCCTATCGCATACGCCTATTTTGGGTCACATGACTACTTTTGGCGGTCATCCAGTATGCTGTGCAGCAGGTTTGGCTACGCTAAATGTACTGATGGATGAAGAGATTGTGCAAGATGTAGAACGGAAAGGGCAATTGTTTAAGAAGCTATTAAAGCATCCTGCCATTAAAGAAGTTAGGGGAAAGGGATTGATGTTGGCAGCAGAATTTGAAAATTTTGAGTTCAACAAACTTGTCATTGATGGTTGCATTTTAGATGGTGTGCTATCAGATTGGTTTTTACATTGTAGCAACTCCATGCGAATCGCTCCTCCCCTAATTATCACTGATGAAGAAATTGAAGAGGCTTGTAGCCTTATTTTAAAAAATGTTGAAGCGGTGTTTCAACGTTGATTTTTACGTAAAAAATAAAGCGTCTGCACTTTTTGGAACAAGACACGGCTGATCTTTAATACATTTTTATGGCGAATTTTTTAATCATTAAAAATTCCCCATATTGCTCTACCAAATTAATCCTACAGAATAAATGAACATCCTAATTGTAGAAGACGAACGAAGCTTGGCTTTAGAAATTAATGAGTTTTTAAGCAAAGAAGGATTTACCGTAGAGCATGCTTGGAGAAAAGCATCGGCAGAGGAAAAAATATTTGTAAACAGCTATGATTTCATTCTTTTGGATCTTGGTTTGCCAGATGGCGATGGCTTCGACGTATTAAAATTATTAAAATCTTTTAAAGATAGAGAGGATGCGGTGATAATTTTAACTGCCCGCAGCGCTGTAGACGATAGAATTAAGGGTTTGGACGGTGGAGCTGATGATTATCTGCCAAAACCATTCTCGCTAAACGAACTTTTAGCAAGAATGCATGCCATTATCCGCAGAAAGCATAAGTTGGAAAACAACGAAGTCAACGTACACGGTTTTTTGCTAAATATTCAGAACAGAACCGTTGCTTTCGGCAGTGATCGGCTAAACCTCACCAAAAAAGAATATGAGATATTCAATTACTTAGTTTTAAACAAAAACCGTGTGGTTTCTAGAATGGGTTTAACCGAGCATGTTTGGGGAGATATTTTGGAGGTAAATTCCGATTCTAATTTTGTTGATGTTCATGTTAAAAATTTACGTAAGAAATTGGCATGCTTAAGCGAGATAGATTGGTTTGAAACCGTCAGGAGTATCGGTTATCGAATTAATTGTTAGGTTTCTTTTTAAAATTAATGGGCATCCAATGAAACTTCAATTAAAGCTATCATTGTACAATACGGTAACTAAAATAGCCATCGCTCTATTGTTGGGCGCGGTTGTGCTGTTTTCAATCGAAAAAATTGCTTACAACCAGTTGGATAATAGATTGGTAAAGAAAAAGAACAAAATTATTAGAAATTTAAGCGATGAGGAAATAAAAGTACTTTTAGACAAGCAGGACTCTTTTACCGATTACAATATCTTAAAGGAAGAATTTATCATTCTAAACGATATTCCAGATACGCAAAAAGCTGAACCAGTAAATATAATCACAGAAGATAGAGAGATAGAGGATGAAGTAGAACCGTTTCGAATACTTAATTATAAGTTTCTTTACAATACCAATTGGTACCGACTGGAAATAGGAGAAACAATTGGCGGCATAGACAGTATAAAAAGTTTCATTCGGTTTTACATGCTTATATTATTGGCAGTTGCGCTAACAATAAGCTTATTTACGGATTATGCTTTTACCAGTTGGTTGCTCAAACCCTTTTATGCCATCATCGATAAAAAGATAAATAAGGTTAACGACCCTACGCTCTATAACTACGAAAATATTCCGACGACAACATATGATTTTAAGATTTTGGACGAAAGTATAAATTCTTTGATGCGTAAAATAAATGAGCTTTTTAGTTTGGAAAAGCAGTTTATAGCAAATGTATCGCATGAGTTGCTTACCCCGATTACCATTTTAAGTACTCGTTTTGAAAACATGCTAAATGCTGTAAACATCCCTCCCGACCATGAAGATAAATTATACGCCTCGCTTAAAACGTTAAACCGCTTAAAGGTTATTATAAACAGTTTGCTGTTGATTTCTAGCGTCGAAAATCATCAATATTTAAAGCAAGAAAACATCAGTATCAGAAAAGAATTGTTAGAAATTTACGAAGAACTAGAAGATAGGATTGTAGATAAAAAAGTAAACTACAGTGCAGCACTTAATTCTGATTTTAAGTTTTTAGGCAGCAAAACGTTGATCCATATTTTGCTAACCAACATCATAAACAACGCCATAAAATACAATCGCACAGGCGGTTCCATAGTAGTGGTTGGGACCTCAGAACACAATAATTATAAACTGCAAGTAATCGATACTGGTATTGGAATGAATGCAGAGGTAGCAGAAAACGCATTTGATCGTTTTAAAAGAGGAAATAGCGATGAGAATGGCTTTGGTTTGGGATTAGCAATTGTAAAAAGCATTGCAGACTACCATGGCATTAAAGTTATTATTGCTTCTAACCGAGAAGATGGAACAGAAATTACGCTTATATTCTCTGAAACCAAGAAACTAAAATGATCAATCCAAAAACCAATTTTGTCTTAAATCAAATGCTTTTAATCTACTGTGTCTTCAATAACAAGTTGCAACTCCTTTAACTCTGAGACCTTTTCCATTGCGCCAGCTTTTTCATAAGCAGAAATAAGATTTCTAATTACTCTCCTAATGATATCGGCATTTGTGCAAGGTTTGTAGTAAATGGGTTGAGGATCTAAATTTAATTGCCTTAGAAACTGATCCACATCGTGTTTGCCAAAAATATTTCCACGATTAAAAGCATTAATGTAAAAAAGCACCCCATATTCGGTACTTTCCTGCTTACTCTCGTCTAAATAACCTAAAATGAAATGCTGCGGCAAGTTGATGCCATAAATTGGCATGTCTAACTTTTGAGCAAGTGTAGCGTAAATAATCGCCAAAGAAATTTGATTTCCGCGTTTGCTTTCAAGTACTTGGTTTAAATAAGAATTTTGCGGATCGTGATGATTCTTAGTATTTCCCCCAAACCCAAGCTGATTGTAAAGAACGTGATTAATTAGCTTTACTTGCTCTAGTGCACTCATGTCATATTGCAAACTCAGCCATATTTCCCTTTTAATGTCTTCTATCTGATTGATAACTTTCTGCTCGTCTAAATCAGGGTATTGATAGCGATTAATAATTAAAGCGCCTTGGAGTAAATCAAAAGCGCCACTCATATACCAAAGACTTAAGCCCTCTTTAACTGAATTAAATTGTATTTGATGAACAATGTTTTCTATTCTTTCTTGCAATAAAGTGTCTAACGAATGTTCCCAGGCATTTTCTAAAAACTCAATTACCTCTCCGCCGTAGCTCAACAGCTTTTTTTCTATATGTCGATATACCTCTTGATCAGGATCGTCCAGCAGCCTAACTAAAGCATCTATTTCATTTTTATTTTCCATGAAAAAATGCTTTCAATCGCCGCTAATATCTATTTTTGTGACTATGGTTTTTTCTTTTTTTGTCGATTACCTAAAACACCGTTTTAAGGCGAAGACTAGGCACGGCACACACTCGCCTTTTGTATATAAGCTTGTAGATGAAGTAATTTACAATTTTAGTGCCAATACGGCCTACGTTAGCATTGAAAAACAAAGAAAAAAACTTTTAAATGACTGTGCAGAAATTACCGTTACTGACCTCGGTGCAGGATCCCAAATAAATAAAAATAGGAAAAAACAAGTTCGACAAATTGCTAAAAATGCGCTCAAATCGCCACGTTTGGCACAGTTAATTTATCGTTTGGCTGACAATACTAGGCCAACAAGTATAGTTGAATTAGGAACTTGCTTAGGGATTACTACCGCATATTTGGCCAAATCTTCCCCAAATGCTACCGTAACTACCATAGAAGGCTGTCCGGAAACTGCGTCGGTGGCCAAACAAAATTTTGTAGATTTGAACCTTAAAAACATCACGGTAAAAGTTGGCAATTTCAATCATGTTTTGCCAAATATTATTGAGAAACAATCTAGTTTAGATTTCGTTTACATCGATGGGAATCATCGCAAAGAAGCAACTCTAAACTATTTTAGATGGTGCCTACCAAAAATGACAGAGCGTTCAATAATTATTTTTGATGACATTTACTGGAGCGAGGGAATGAAAGAAGCGTGGACGGAAATTAAAGACAACACACAGGTTACTTTAACGATTGATCTTTTTTGGATTGGATTGGTGTTTTTTAAAAAGGGCCAAGCAAAACAACATTTTAAACTTAAATTTTAGTGATGGCTAAAACTCCAACATTAAGTCGCTTCCACAAGTTAACTGCATTACCCATCCTACTAATTTGTTTAACAATTGGGTTAATATTTTATCTGGGAGGCTTCTTTTTTAAACTAAATGGTTTAAGCCAAATTATGTTTGCTTGGGATGCCTTTTCGGTCGCTTTAATCGCCACACATTGGTCTATGTTTTTCTCGGTTGATGCTGCTAGAACCAAACTTCGGGCTCAAATGCAAGATGAAAATAGAAGTGAAATTTTTTTAGTGATTCTTGTGGCTACCTTTGCGGCGTTATTTGCGGTAATATTAGTTTTAATTGATAAGGAGTTAAAACCTACAGATATTTCTATAGCCATTATAGGGCTGTTCCTCTCGTGGTGCTTAGTTCACACAACTTTTACTTTACGATATGCAAGATTGTATTATCAAAATAACAACGAGAGCAGCGATAAAAAATCAGGAGTTGGGCTAAATTTTCCTGGCGACGATGAGCCCGATTTTTTAGATTTTGCCTATTATTCTTTTGTAATAGGCATGACTTTCCAAGTTTCAGACGTGGAGATTTCTTCTAAAAAAATGCGCAGACTTACACTATTGCATAGTCTTCTGTCGTTCGTTTTTAATACCATTATAGTCGCTTTAACTATAAATGTGTTGGCAGGTTTAGGCGGAAAATAAATACACCAGTAAAATAGATTGTCGAATAAATGGATTTATCTTTTGGCATTCAATCTAAGCGCTTCACAGATAAGCGCTTTTATATGCTAAATTTCGGAACTAGAGTAACACCAAAATGGCTTGTCCGAGAGATCTAAAACAGCAAAAGGCTAAGATAAATCTTAGCCTTTTTGCCTAATCATATATTTGGTTAGTTGATTCTTATATATGCTTTCGTTAGTTTTCGCTTTTTATCGTTTGCTTAAACTTTCCGAAATAATTACCACTATTTGTTAGAGTTTTTAAATGTAAATCTATTTTTTTAATAATCCAAACTTTTTTAACTTTCTTATGCTTTCGTTTGCTGCCACTCTTCCTGAAACAATCGCTGGCGGCACACCAGGCCCCGGAACAGTTAGTTGTCCGGTAAATAAAAAGTTTTTAATTTTGCTCTGCATCTTTGGTTTCAAGAAAGCAGTTTGCGAAAGAGTATTTGCCAAGCCGTAAGCGTTTCCTCTAAACGCATGATAATCTTTCACAAAGTCATCCATGGCATAACTGCGTTTAAAAAGAATATGATCTGAAATTTTGTTTCCAGTTAACTGCTGAAATCTTTCAAGAATCAATTCAAAATATTTTTCACGCTGTATCTCCGAGTCTTCTAAGCCGGGTGCTATAGGCATTAGAAAGAAAAGGTTTTCGCAGTTTTCTGGCGCTACTGAAGTGTCTGTTATGGACGGACAACAAGCGTAAAAGAGTGGTTCAGTTGGCCACACAGGATTAGCATAAATCTCTTCTGCGTGCTTATCAAAGTCCTGATCAAAAAACAGGTTATGATGTAAAACGCCCGTTAGTTTTTTGTCTAATCCAATGTAAAAGAGTAAACAAGAAGGTGCCATAGTTCTTTTTTGCCAATAAGATTCGCTGTATCTTCTATCCTTCTTTTCTAACAGTTGTTGCTCCAAATGGTGATAATCTGCATTGCCAATAACAAAATCGGCTTCAAAACTATTGATGCCGGCCTCTATAGATTTCACTCTATTTTCTTCAACTTTGATTTTGGTTACCTCGCTATTAAAAAGAAATTTTACACCCTCGGCTTCAGCAATTTGCTGCATGGCGCCGACAATTTTATGCATCCCTCCCATTGGATACCACGTACCAAGAATCAAGTCAGCATAATTCATCAGGCTATATAATGCAGGCGTATTTTGTGGTGTTGCACCTAAAAAAAGAACGGGGAATTCTAAAAGCTTCCTCAATTTTTCGTTTTTAAACAGTTTGTGTACATGCTTTCGCATGTTGCCCAATAATTGCAATTTTATTCCACTTACTGCCAATCGCGGATCGAAATATTCCATCACACTGTGCGATGGCTTGAACACATATTCGTTCATGCCAACCCGATATTTATATTCTGCTTGATTTAAGAAGAGTGCTAAATTCTCGCTGCTTCCAGGCTCTAGATTTTCAAATAATTGGTAAAGTTTTTTGACTGTAGCCGGAACATCCAACTCATCATTTTTACCGAAGAAAATTCGATAAGATGGATCGAGTCTTCTTAAATCATAGAAATCGGCCACTTTTTTACCGAAAATCGCATAGTAATTTTCGAAAACATCAGGCATCCAATACCAACTTGGCCCCAAATCGAACATAAATCCATCTTTTTCCCATGCTCTGGCTCTGCCGCCTGCCATCTCATTTTTTTCTAAAACAGTAACAGCACAACCGGCTTTCGCCATTAATGCTGCGGCCGCCATGCCGGCAAATCCTGCACCGATAACTACTACTTTAGGCTTTTTAAAAGCTGTTTCGTTTAAATTCATGTAATATGTCTTCGTTGTAAAGTGGATTTGCACCTGGTTGCGAAGCTACATATGCACCAACCAAACAAGCGTGTTCTAGAATCTCCGAAATCTCATTTCCTGCCAAGAAACCTTTAACGAAACTAGCCAGAAATGCATCTCCAGCACCAACAGTATCTGCCACTTTTACCTTAAATCCATTATGGCAAAAAAGCTGATGATTGTGCCAAACCTTCGCGCCGTCTCCGCCCAATGTTAGGCAGATTGTCTGTAAAGCAAATTTCTCAGCAATTACTTGCAAACATTCGGCATCGGGTTGCTCAGTTAACAGATAATTTTGTTTTAGATAAAATAGCTCGGCCTCGTTAATTTTTAAAATATCAGCTTTGCCAAGGAGCCGCTCAATTGTTTCAAACTTATAAAATGGCTCGCGAAGGTTCATATCGAAAATAGATAAACTTGCTTTTTCAGCCAGTTTATAGACAGTATCTCTGCTGAGTTGCTGTCTGCATGTTAAACTGCAAAAAATAAAAGCGTCAGCATGTTCCACAGATTCTAAACATTCCGTTGTTAGTGATATTTCATCCCAAGCAACAGGTTGGGAAATAACGTAAGTCGCATTCTGTTCGGTATCAAGTTTGATAATGACTGTACTGGTGGGCAAATTGCTTTTTACCTGAACAAGCTGCGTTGATAAATTTTTAACAGTAAGGTTGTTAATAAGTGCTATTCCGTCTGCATCATCGCCTACAGCAGTAATGAGTAGAGAATTGACACCCTGTTTGGCTAAATGAAGCGAAACGTTTGCGCTAGATCCGCCAACTTTTCGGCTGCCTGGATATACGTCCCAGAGCAGTTCTCCAATACATACTACTGTTTTCTGCATAAAAAATGGTAACAATCTGCCTTTTTGTTCAATTAAATAAGGCCTAAGTTAGAACAAAAACTTAGTTTTTTTATGTAGGTTTCCACTATGAAATATGTATTGATTCTCATTTTTGCCCTAGGTACGATGAACCTTTGTGCGCAACAACAAAATGTGACACATCAGATATTAACCGTTCTGCATACCCAACAGACTGCATGGAATAATGGCGATATAGAACGCTTTATGAAAGGCTATCTCAAAAGCGACAGCTTACTATTTATTGGGTCAAATGGGCCAACATATGGTTGGCAAACTACGTTAGACAATTATAAGAAAAGTTATCCTGATAAGGCTGCAATGGGTAAATTAACATTCGACATCAAAAAAGTAACTGTGTTGGCAGGAGATGCGGCATTTGTAATGGGAAGCTGGAGTTTAAAAAGAGCAACAGACAATCCACATGGTTTTTTTACTCTGCTCTTTAAAAAAAAGGACGGACAGTGGAAAATTGCAGTAGATCATACATCGAGTAGTAAAGAATAGGAAGATGTGCGACAGAAATTAGAATGTTTCACATATTAAAATTTACATCTTAAAAAATAATAGGTCTGTTCTTAAGTGAAAAATTTTTTGAAAACATCATATGTCTGATATACATTTATGGGAGTAGAGAAATACTTTAAATGTTTAGAGAATCCCGACCAAGTTCAGATTGCGCTAAATTTACTAAATGAAAAATATTGAGACCTAGAATATGAAGAATTATTTACGAAATTTGTAAATACGTTGGGTTTGAAGAAGGGCGAGGGATTTCCTGTAACACGGATTTTTTTAGGAGGACTTTTATATAGAGCTAGACTTAATACAAAATATTTCGAGATAGCTACTTTGGTCAACCAAATCGGCGCCAAATCTGTTGATGTCGCAGAATGGCGCGCAAATCCAAGAGACAAGCCTGTGTTTTATGCATCAACTAACATAAAAACGGCTATTTGCGTAGTACTTTAGATGGAACCCACGGGCAATTACATCGTTGCAACGGGCTGTTGGGATAGTGAAAAAATTATGTGTGGCCAACTTTGTTGATGGATCAGACACCGATTTTAAAAATCTCCCATTTGCGCACAGAATGCCTGAGAGCTATCTAACTAACTGGCCAGATCTTCGAAGAAAATCAGCATTATTATTAAAAAATTATATTAAGGACAAATTTAAATCGACTTTTTTCAATGGGTTGTACAATATAACGAGTGTTAGAACTAGCATTTGCTATTCTCTGAAAGAAATAGATGGAATTGGCTATGCTGCCATTTCAGATAAATTTCCAGGTTTTAATGTTGCAATTTCAGATTTATCAAAACTTAACTGTGTAAAGGCTGAGCGTTGGTTGGTTTATAAAGCTAATTCCGAAATTGTCGAGATAAAAATAATTGATAAAGGAAATATTAAGGTTGACGGAAATATTATATGGATGTTTACCCATCCCTAAGCGTAGATTAGCGAATTGCTAACTTCGCAGGCGGAGAAATGTTCATTTAGTTCTTTTAAGGGGATTAGGAAACCCATCTTATCCAACGTTCTGCATCGCATTTGGGAAGCTATCGAACAGCGTATCTGATATCTTTTCCATGATTAATCTATTTTAAATTTGAGGTCGCTCCGTTCTACTTTAATTGTTCGTAGTTTCTTTATTAAAAGAAAAAGGGAGACGAAAAATACTGTAACAGCGGCTGAGATCAGAAATACTGGCGGTATTTCAAAAGCTGTTTTAGAGCCAATCCCGATGTGATTAAAACCAATAATATCACTTAGTACCCCGATTAAGTTCCAAATAAAATGCATTAATATTACACAACTCATACTGGCTATCCGATAAAACATAATCCCACATGCAATGCCTAGAAAAAAGGCACTGCCCATCTGGGAAAAGTTTGAATGTACAAGCGCGAAAATAAGAGCTGAAAATATGACCGCCCATACTGAATATTCGTCAAAAGTCCTTTTAATATCATTCCACGGAATAGAACCTCTTCTAATAAAGGGGCCAATAGCAGCGCCCCTAAAATGATAGCAAATGACATTAATTCCGGTACCGGGAGAGTTGGTTTAGTACTTAACAATTTTAAAATGGGGAATTCAAATCCAAACCTAAATCCAATAATAGCAAAAAAAATAAGACAGATGATGCTCCAAGAAAGCCAGTTCCATGTAATTGCTACGGCTATTTGCCGCTTTCTGTTAACAAAAAAGACCAATGAAATATAAAAACAAAGGAGCAGCACATAGATAACAGTCGCAGTCGAATCAGGAGACCAGTTCGAATAAAATGTCTTTATGATATAATAAAATGGCAAACACAACATCAGTCCGACCGAGAACAGAAAAAGAATCTGAAGTAAAGTGTTTGGAAATAGTTTTTTCATGGCACATTTATTAAATTAACATAAGCGGCATTAGTGTCTGGCTAACTTATCTTCATTTGAAAATTTTATATTGTTCTTGTATCTGTGGTTGGGGTAATGCAAAAATGCCTTGTATTCTCAATAAGAATTGATACCATCCCATCAAGTATGTAAGTTGAAGTCATCGCCTGGATTTTACAATCTAAGTCTTTGTTCAAATATAAGCAAAAACTGGTTTAGGATAATTCCCCAGTTTCTGATGGGCATAGTCCATTTTTTACTTGCTTCTCTCAAAACAAGTAAAACAAAATTGCTACACGTCCTCATCTGTAGGAAAAGACATTTTGCTTCTGGTGTATTTCCTTATTTTTCCGTTCAGATTTCTATCAGGTTTGGTGTAGATGATCTTTCTGATTTCCACGGGGAATCGAAAAACACGGCCAGTTCTCTCCGGTTGTCCCGCCAGGACATGATCTTCGCTCTTCAGGACGTTAGGCGTGCGCATCTCGAAGCTTAAATAAAGCTGATTTCTAAATCCGAAGCAAGAAAATATTTAGTAAATTCTTTTAACGGGACTGCAAATCCCGTCTTATCTAAAATTCGGCATTGCCCTGCGGAAGAAAAATGGATTCAGATCATGCTACCTATTAGCTTTCGTCACTTCGAGGAACGAGAAGTCTCACATATAGCATTTAACTATTCATTTTACGTTTCTGGCATATGAGATGTCTCCTTTCATCGACATGGCGAGCGCTAGAAAGGGCAAGTCATTAATCATAGACGTCTATGACTGAATTTTGGGTTTAAAAAAAAACTTTACCCTTCCTCCGGCATTTTCAAGTCCTTATAGTAGAGCTCTTTATCCGCGTCAGTAATTCCTCTTATCACTTTACATGGATTTCCGACAGCTAACACATTATCCGGAATATTCTTGGTAACCACGCTACCAGATCCAATAACCACATTATTGCCAATGGTTATGCCCGGGTTTATAATGGCATTCGCTCCAATCCAAACGTTATTACCAATGGTTATCGGTTGTGCCCATTCTACTTCTTGGTTTCGTAAAAACGGGTGTATGGGATGCCCTGCGGTATAAATCCCAACATTTGGAGCAATGAAAACATTATTTCCAATGGTAACCTTGGCGCAGTCTAAAATAATAAGGTTAAAGTTGGCGTAAAAATGATCGCCTATTTCTATGTTATAACCATAATCACACCGGAATGGAGGTTCTACATAAAAATTGGTTTGAGTTTTCCCAAACAAACTTTTTAGCTGTTGTTTGCGCTGCTTTATAAATTTTGGAGCAGAATTGTTAAATTCAAAAATCACTTCTCTAGCTTTTAAGCGTTCTAAACTGAGCATTTTTTCGCCTGCGAAGTAAGGCAATCCTGCGAGCATTTTTTCCTTTTCTGATGTAGGTTCTTTCATAGCTAAATGCCAAAGTAGCGAAAAATAACTTATTGAAAAAGACAATTTTTAGTTTAAGCCTCGTGGCAATCTTAAAAAAATATTTTCCCGATTTTGAATAGCGAACCATTTATGAGATATTTAAAGATGAAACCAACCAAAATGAAAACTAAACTTCTATTATTATCATTCATCTGTTTAATCGGCTTAGCCAAAGCTCAAGAAAAATCAAAGAACGTATCATCAAAAGTTATCAGCGCAGAAAATAAAGAAGCTCAAAAAGACGCGGTAAATACAATTGGAGATGAGCGCAAATTAAAGGTAGAAACTGCTGTGATCACTAACCACGCCTTAACCGTAAATGGAAAAAGCATAACTTATAAAGCCACAGCGGGCACCATGCCTGTTTGGGACGAGGATGGAAAACCAATTGCAGGATTATTTTATACATATTATGAACGTACAGATTTTAAAGAAAAAAATAAGCGTCCGTTGGTCATTTCTTTTAACGGCGGTCCGGGTTCTGCTTCTGTTTGGATGCACATTGCTTATACCGGCCCTGTGGTTTTAAATATCGATGACGAAGGCTATCCGGTACAACCTTACGGATATAGCGACAACCCGTATTCGATTTTAGATGTTGCCGATATTGTGTACATCGATCCGGTAAACACTGGTTATTCTCGCGCAGTGAATAAGGACGTTCCAAAATCTACTTTTTTCGGTGTAAATGCCGATATTAAATATCTAGCAGAATGGATAAATACCTTTGTTACAAGAAACGATAGATGGGCTTCGCCAAAGTTTTTAATTGGCGAAAGTTATGGAACAGCTAGAGTTGCAGGCCTTGCTTTGGCACTGCAAGACAGCCAGTGGATGTATTTAAATGGAGTGGTGTTGGTTTCTCCGACAGATTTGGGCATTGATAGGGCCGGACCAGTGGATGCTGCTTTACGTTTGCCTTATTTTACCGCAACCGCTTGGTATCATAAAAAGCTCCCCACAGACCTGCAGCAGAAGGATTTAATAGACGTGTTGCCAGAAGTTGAGAAATTTACCATCAATGAACTTGTTCCTGCAATCGCTTCTGGCAGTATGTTGAGCCAAGAGAAAAAGCAAGAGATGGCCGAGAAAATGGCTAGATATAGCGGACTGCCAGCTAAAACAATTGCAGACTACAACTTAAACGTGCCTACAGATTTTTTCTGGAAAGATTTGCTACGCGATAAGGGTTTTACAGTTGGGCGGCTAGATTCGCGTTATCGCGGCATCGATAAAATGAACGCAGGCGAGAATCCAGACTATAATGCAGAGCTTACTTCTTGGTTGCATTCGTTCACGCCTGCAATAAACATGTATTTGAGAAACGGCTTGAATTTTAAGACCGATTTGAAATACAATATGTTCGGGTCAGTTTATCCGTGGGATAATTCTGGCAATCATACTGGAGACAATTTAAGGGATGCGATGGCTCAAAATCCCTACCTACATTTGTTGGTTCAATCTGGTTATTATGATGGTGCCTGCGATTATTTCAACGCAAAATATAGCCTTTGGCAATTAGATGCATCTGGAAAGCTTAAAAACAGGATAAAGTGGGAAGGTTACAGGAGTGGCCATATGATGTATTTGCGTAAAGACGATTTAAAAACCGCAACTGCTCACATTAGGGAATTTATTTTAGCGTCTTTGCCAAAGCAAGGTGTGGCTGCCAAGTTTTAAATTGATCACTGAAATCGATGCAGTGCTATCTAGGGCTTAAAAAAATAGCAATTGGCAACAAGTTGGGCTTTTTAACGCCAAAAGCGTGGAATTCATTTTAATACGATCTATTATAAATTGAAAAAGAAGTAATATTTTAAAAAGAAACTTTTAACTAATCTAGGTATAAACTGATGCAATTACGTGTTTTCAATCATGCGCATTTTTTTCATATGAAGGAATTTGCCTTTAATAATAAAATTTTATCTGTAAATTTGCCACCCAATTATGCAGCAAATAAAAACATCATTTGATTTTGAGAAACCTATCGCAGATTTACATCAACAGATAGAAAAGGTAAATCAGGTTGCCGAAAAAACTAAGGTGAACATGTCGGCAACGATTACCGAACTCGAACAAAAATTAGACGAAACGACTAAGTTGCTTTATGGCAACCTAACAGGCTGGCAAGAAGTGCAGTTGAGCAGACATCCTGACCGTCCCCAAACGTTGGACTACATCAGTTTAATATGCGATGATTTTATAGAGATGCACGGTGATAGAACCGTAAAAGACGATAAGGCAATTATTGGTGGTTTTGCCACCATCAATGGTCAAACCGCTATGATTATAGGTCACCAAAAAGGAAAAAATACCAAAGAGCGACAATTCCGAAATTTTGGAATGGCAAACCCCGAAGGATATAGAAAAGCGTTGAGATTAATGCGACTTGCTGAAAAGTTTAATAAACCGGTAATTTCTTTTATAGACACTATGGGTGCCTATCCAGGTTTAGAAGCAGAAGAACGCGGCCAAGGTGAAGCCATTGCTCGGAACTTATTAGAAATGTCGGTGCTTAAAGTACCAATTATTTGTATCGTAATTGGAGAAGGAGCGTCTGGTGGTGCGTTGGGTATTGGAATTGGAGATAGGGTTTATATGCTAGAACACACCTGGTACTCTGTAATTTCCCCAGAGTCTTGCTCCTCAATTCTTTGGCGTAGTTGGGACTTTAAGGAAAAGGCAGCAGAGTGTTTAAAACTTACTTCTGCCGATATGTTTGGCAATAAGCTAATTGACGGAATTATTCCCGAACCATTGGGGGGGGCGCATCAAAATCCCGAGTTGATGGCTCAAACAATTAAAGAAAAGTTAATTTCCGATCTTGCGGAATTGCATAATCTTACCACAGATAAATTGGTTGAAACGAGAATTAACAAATTCTGCGCCATGGGAGTAGTGGAGGAATAGACAATATTATACTGTAATTCCTCGATTTATTTACTTTTTTATAGACCTCGAAATGGGATATTTAAATGTTTTTCAATTGAAAAATACCAGCCAATCTTAAAACTGAATTTGATCGTTTGCGAAATAAAACGTCCAAACATTTATTTACCAAAACAACTTGTTATTCAAAGTTGCATTTAGCTTATTTCATTTTATTATTGCAAACTGGTTAGCGCTTCTTTTACCATAGCATCATTCGGATTTACAGCCCTGTAGTATCCAACATCTCCAAAGTAAAACCGATATAAGATGGCTCTCAAATTATTTAAAATAATGGGTTTTGCGGCATTTAATTGATGAAAGTCTAGCAAAACATTTCTTTTTTGCAAAAAACCTGTAAAATCTTTGAAATCACTTTCATTAAGTTTAAATGTATTTAGGTTTTGCTCTACTACAGTAGCAGGATATCTTACCGTCAGGGTTTGAAATACAAAGTCTGACAAAACTTTTTTACTCATTAGTGTTCCGTAAAATGCATTATATCCAGAGGTGTCAAGCTTAACAAAAACGTCTGGTTCGATTCCGCCTGGCGTTTTTGTTATTTTATTTACCCCATTTTCTACGGTTTCAACCTTTTGTATAGAATCTTTAAACGAACTTCTATCGCTTGTCAATTCTCCATCAGTCATTCGGTCGTCGATTTCCCGTTTGTAAGCATCGTAACCTTTGGCATAAGATTTCTGTATGCTTCTGCCATTCGGAGTGTAGTAACGCGCTATCGTTAAGTTTAGTGCAGATCCATCCTCAAACGGAAATTGTTCTTGTACCAATCCTTTTCCAAAAGAACGGCGTCCAACAATTATGCCTCTACCAAGATCCTGCACGGCGCCAGCTACAATTTCACTTGCCGATGCTGTATTCTCATTAATTAAAATCGCCAATTTTCCCTGTTGAAAAATACCAGTTCCGGTAGACATGTAATCGGTACGTGGCTCGTGCTTGCCTTGAGTATAAACAATAAGTTTATTGTCTGGCAAAAATTGATCTGCTAAACCCGTCGCAGCGCTAAAATAGCCTCCACCGTTGTCTCTCAGATCTAATATCAGTTTCTTCATCCCAGCCGTTTTCAAATTAGAAAGCGCTGCGAGAAAATCTATGTCAGTATTTGCTCCAAACTTACTTATCCTAATGTAACCGGTTTCGGGATTTAGAAGATAAGAAGCGTCAATGCTGCTCACGTTTATTTTTCCGCGGGTAACTAACAAACGTTTACTCAGAGCACTCCCAGGATGCAACAGCAACACGCTTACTCCAGTGCCTGATTTTCCTCTAAAACGTCCGTACAGTTGATCTTTACTCATTTTACGACCACTAACAGTGGCAGAATCTATCCTAAGAATTTTATCTCCCAATTTTATTCCGGCTATGCTAGCAGGGCCACCTTTTACAACCCCAGTAACAAACATGGTATCGTTAAGCATGTAATATTCTAACCCTACTCCCTCAAAATTACCTTCAAGTGTTTGCCCCATATCCTCGGCGTCGGCCGGAGGCAAATATGCACTATGTGGATCTAGCTCGTGGAGCAGGCTGTCAATGGGTAATTTTTTTAGGTTGGCAGTGTTAATGTCATCTACATATTTCTTATTAATAATTTGAAGGATCTCATCTTTTTTCTGGGCTTGTGAGTCGGCCAGATTTTGATTTTTTTCAACAGTATACCCTTGATCTTTTAAAAACTTGTACCCTAAATACATTCCGGTAATCAAAATAACCGAATAACTAAGGGCAAGAAGTAAATTATAACGGGTATTCTTTTTCATTTAGATTATACAAATTTAGGGAAATTAGCGGTTTGTTTAAATTTAAAATAGAAATTTAGCCGCTTTTGTTTGTAAAATTTTCAGGTTTTAAGGAGTAACGAAGATTACTTTTCGGCTGAACGTAGCTAATTTTTAAAAAAACGCGCCATTCTCATTTAAATTTTCCGAATTTTACAGAAATTATATTTATGAACAACGTTACTGAGCGAGAATCCAATTATATAGACATAGAAAAAATGTCTGTTTTAGAGGTTCTGCAAGCAATAAATTCAGAAGATCAAACGGTTGCATCCGCGGTGGCAAGAGCGTTGCCTCAAATTGAGCAACTCGTATCGGCAATTGCTCAAAAGATGAAAAACGGAGGACGACTTTTCTATATTGGTGCCGGTACGAGCGGCAGATTGGGCGTGGTAGACGCATCAGAATGCCCGCCAACGTTTGGCGTTCCTTTCGATTGTGTGGTAGGAATTATCGCTGGTGGAGATGTTGCCATAAGAAAAGCAGTAGAATTTGCCGAAGACGATAAGGTACAGGCTTGGAAAGACTTACAAAACTTTAACATTAGTGAAAAAGATTGTTTGGTTGGCCTTGCGGCATCTGGTACCACCCCATACGTAATTGGAGGTTTGCAAGAAGCAAGAAAACATGGCCTATTAACTGGTTGTATCGTTTGCAACGAAGGAGGACCGATTGCAGCTGAATCAGACTTTCCTGTGGAGGTAATTGTTGGACCCGAGTTTATAACTGGTTCTACGCGTATGAAATCTGGTACAGCGCAAAAGATGGTGCTCAATATGCTCAGCACTACAGTTATGGTTCAACTTGGAAAAGTGGTCGGAAACAAAATGGTAGATATGCAGTTAAGTAACAACAAACTTGTAGATCGGGGAACGCAAATGGTGGCCAAAGATTTAAACATTGGCTATGGTGAAGCAGCAAATTTGTTGAGCCAGCACGGCAGTGTTCGAAAGGCGGTCGAAGCGGGAAAATAAGTTAATTTCTGATTTTTAAAATTTACGAGGTAAGATTGTAGTGCATAAGCTTCTAATTTCCATATCCGATTTCCGATCTCTCTTTCTTACTCAAGTACCAACAATAAATTACTTTGCCAATGCACGAAATTGAACCGTATTACCAGTGGAGAGACGATTATGTGTCTTCAGAAGATGAGAAATCCCCTTTCTATAACACTGAGTATTCCGAGCTATATTTTGATAAGCAAATTTATAACTTCCTCCTTCATCCCCAATGGGACGAATTTGGCTCAAATACCCTTTATCTAAAGGTGCTTTTTGTAGACTATGAACGCAGCTATGCCATTATAGAATTTATTGGCGAGTGGAATGACGCCATCAACAATGACATTATGTTACTAAAAAGAGAAATTTTGGAACTAATGGTGGATGAGGGCATTAACAAATTTATCCTAATTGGAGAAAATGTTTTAAACTTTCATGCCTCAGATGACAGCTATTATGACGAATGGTTTCAAGAAGTAGAAGACGGATGGATAGTGGGACTAAATTTTAACGATCATGTAATCAACGAGTTTAAAGACAACAACATAGATTACTATATAAATTTTGGTGGCGCTTTTGATAACTTCGCATGGAGACCGCTAAAGCCGCTTCAACTATTTAAAAAAATTGAAGAACTTTTGACAAAAAGATTAACCTAAACTACTACTTTTATATGTCGAATACTGACAAATCGGCTGTAAAATAAATCTTGCACACTGTTTGTTAATATCTTAGGCGACAATTAGAGATATAAAGGTGCTGGCAATTAAACGGCGCTTTTCAATTGATTAAAACTAATTAATACATAATAATAAAATGGATCAGCAAAATTATCAATATCAAGGCAATAGTGTTTTTGTGCAACAAGAGGGCTCTATTTCAAAAAAGTTTTTCGCAAATGTCTTTTTATGGATGTTTGTAGCGCTGTTGTTGTCAACAGTTGCTGCCTATTTATTTAGCACCAACGCTAGTTTAATGCAGTATTTATTAGATGTTAACCCTGCTACGGGCAAACCAAGCATGTCTATTTTCGGATACATCGCAATGTTTTCTCCATTAGCGCTAGTTTTACTTATGGGATTCGGATTAAGCAAACTTTCCTACCCTTCTTTAGTGGGGATTTTTGTGTTGTATTCTGTGCTAACCGGAATTAGTTTAAGCTTTATTTTACTTGCATATACCGCAGGTTCTGTTGTAAGCTGTTTCGCTGGTGCCGCAGGTATTTTCGGCATTATGGCTGTGATGGGTTATACCACAAACATAGATTTAAGCAAGTTTGGGCCTATTCTAATGGTTGGTGTTATCGCACTAGTTATTGCCATGGTGATCAATATGTTTATCCAAAGCGAGCAGTTTAGCTTATTTATGGCGTTCATCGGCATTGCCATATTTACCGCCTTAACAGCTTATGATGTACAAAAAATTAAACGTATTGGGATGGGAATTGAAGCCAGAGGGGATCAAGTTTTGCAAGTCGACACCAAAAAAATGGCCATCGTTGCCGCACTATCTCTTTATCTAGATTTCCTTAACATTTTCCTATTTCTGCTTCGTATATTTGGCGGAAGAAAATAAGCGCAATAGCAAATAAATTTTTGGCAATCGTCGAAAACAGTCGTAAAAAATAAACAGTTATAGAGCGCATCTTAGGAAGCGCTTTTTTTGTTTGCTACGATACTTTTATTATTTCTGTTTTAGCAAATTTAATTTGGTTAATCGTAGCAGATTATAACCGAATTTCAATAATGTTTTGTTAGATGTCCAAAAATTTGATAATGATACTGCGATGTGTTATTTTTGCATCGCTTATAAAGAAAGACGGAGGGATTAGAACCGCTGAAGTCTTAGCAACCTGTGCCAACAAGGTGCTACATTCTATCTCAAAAAAGAGAAAAGATAAGTTTTTAGACGTGTGAAGATGCGCCGAAGTTTTCAATAAGCATTTTGGGGTATTAAGACAAAGCGGCCAATAACTTGAAGCTGAATATGGACTTGATTGAGTTATCTTGATGCCCGATACTGGAGTCTTGCTACTTGATACTAGCTACTCAATACTATATAGATGGATATTAGAAAAGAACTTGAAAAGCGTATTTTAATTATAGATGGTGCAATGGGTACCATGATTCAGCGCTATGAGCTTACAGAAGAAGATTTCCGTGGCGAGCGTTTCGCAAATCACTCTTCCGACGTAAAGGGAAATAACGACCTGTTAAACATCACTCGCCCCGATATCATTAAAGCCATCCATCTAGAATATTTAGCTGCCGGAGCAGACATTATTGAAACAAATACCTTTAGTACGCAGCGCATTTCCATGGCCGATTATAAGATGGAAGAATTAAGTTATGAGCTTAGTTTAGAAGGTGCTAAAATTGCCAAGGCAGCTACCGCAGAATTTATGGCCCAAAATCCTGATAGAAAGTGCTTTGTAGCTGGGGCGATTGGACCAACCAACCGTACGCTTTCTCTTTCTCCTAATGTAAACGATCCGGGTTTTAGGGCAATTTCTTTTGATGAATTGGTAGATGCCTATTACGAGCAAGTTAGAGGATTGGTAGACGGAGGTTCTGATGTTCTTTTAATAGAAACCATTTTCGATACCTTAAATGCTAAGGCGGCAATTTTTGCCATTAAAAAATACGAAACTGAATTGCGCTCAAGAGAAACTCCCTCTCCTTCGGGGAGGGTTGGGGAGGGGATTGAAATCATGATTTCTGGCACCATTACAGATGCTTCGGGGAGAACACTTTCTGGGCAAACGGCAGAAGCTTTTTTAAACTCAGTAATTCATGCAAAGCCGCTTAGTATAGGTTTTAATTGTGCACTTGGGGCCAAAGATATGCGACCACATATTGAGGAACTTTCCGCGAAAGCGAACTGCTACGTATCTGCTTATCCAAACGCAGGTTTACCAAACGAGTTTGGTGCTTACGATGAGCAGCCACACGAAACAGCCCATTTGGTAGATGGTTTTATAACCTCCGGTTTTGTTAATATTGTTGGCGGTTGCTGCGGCACTACGCCAGAGCACATTAAATGCATTGCCGAAAAGGCTAAAAAAATAGCACCGAGAAAAATTCCAGAAATTACGCCTTATATGCGTTTAAGCGGTTTGGAACCTGTAACCATTACGCCAGAAAGCATTTTCGTAAATATTGGCGAGCGGACAAATATTACAGGTTCCCCAAAATTTTCTAAACTTATTCTTAGTGGTGATTATGAAGCAGCGCTTGCCGTTGCTCGTCAGCAGGTTGAAGGTGGAGCCCAAATTATTGATGTAAATATGGATGAGGGCATGTTGGATTCAGAAGCCGCCATGACCAAGTTTATGAACCTTATTGCATCAGAACCAGACATTTCTAAACTACCAATTATGGTAGACTCTTCTAAGTGGAGCGTAATAGAATGTGGGCTAAAATGCATGCAAGGAAAAGGAATCGTAAATTCTATTTCGTTAAAAGAAGGTAAAGAGCTATTTATAGAAAGTGCCAAAAAGATAATGAATTATGGTGCGGCAGTTGTGGTAATGGCTTTTGATGAGAAAGGGCAAGCAGACAGTTTTGAGCGACGTAAAGAAATTTGTCAACGAAGTTATGATGTTCTTGTAAATGAAGTTGGTTTCCCTGCAGAAGATATTATTTTCGATCCAAACATTTTAACCGTTGCCACGGGATTAGAGGAGCATAATAATTACGCGGTGGATTTTATTAAGGCAACAAAGTGGATTAAAGAAAACTTGCCTTATGCCAAAGTGAGTGGCGGTGTTTCTAATATTTCCTTTTCTTTTAGAGGAAACAATTCGGTAAGAGAAGCCATGCACTCCGCATTTTTATACCACGCCATTCAGGCTGGTTTAGATATGGGTATTGTAAATGCTGGGATGTTAGAGGTTTATCAAGAAATTCCTCCTGCATTATTAGAGCGCGTAGAAGATGTGCTGTTTAACCGCCGAGATGATGCAACCGAGCGATTGGTCGATTTTGCGGAAACGGTAAAATCTAAAGGAAAAGAAATTATAAAAGACGAAACTTGGCGCAAGGGAACGGTACAAGAACGCTTATCGCATTCTTTAGTTAAGGGTTTAATAGAGCATTTAGACAATGATGTTGAAGAAGCCAGACAAGTTTACGCTCGTCCGATAGAAGTAATTGAGGGCCCATTAATGGATGGGATGAACATTGTTGGAGACTTATTTGGCGCCGGGAAAATGTTTTTACCTCAAGTGGTAAAATCTGCCCGAGTAATGAAAAAGGCGGTTGCTTATTTACTTCCATTTATCGAACAAGAAAAGCTAGACAACCCAGATCAAGAGCAAAGTTCATCTGCCGGTAGGATATTACTAGCAACCGTAAAAGGCGATGTGCACGATATTGGGAAAAATATTGTGGGTGTGGTACTTGCATGCAATAATTTCGAGGTAATAGATATGGGTGTGATGGTTCCTGCCCAAGAGATTATAAAAAAAGCCAGAGAAATAAAAGCAGATATTGTTGGTTTGAGCGGTTTAATAACCCCGTCTTTAGATGAAATGGTGCATTTTGCGAAAGAAATTGAACGCGAGAATTTCGATATTCCTTTAATTATTGGTGGTGCAACCACTTCAAGAATTCACGCTGCCGTAAAGGTAGCACCTAATTATTCTGGTCCAACCATCCATGTGTTAGATGCGTCTAGGAGCGTTACGGTTTGTAGCACCTTAATGAACAAGGAGAAAAAAGGGGAATATGTAAATACCATTAGGGCTGAGTATGATAAAGCTAGAGAGGCACATTTAAACAAGCGTTCTGATAAGCGTTACAAAACATTGGAACAAGCACGCGCTAATAAATTTAAAATCGATTTTAAGGAGAATTTACCAAAGCCGTCTTTTCTTGGTACTAAAGTGTTTGATAATTATCCGCTTGACGAGTTAATCGACTATATAGATTGGACTCCGTTTTTTCACACATGGGAACTTCGCGGTAGCTACCCAAGAATATTTGATGATAAATTTGTTGGCGTAGAAGCAAAAAAGCTGTTCGACGATGCGCAAGAAATGCTCCATAAAATTGTTGACGGAAAGTTGCTAACTGCTAAAGCTGTTATTGGTTTTTGGCCTGCAAACACCATAGGCGATGATGATATCGAATTAACGGTTGAGCATATAAAAGGCAAATCTGTTAACGGCGAATGGGACATCAATGCACAAACTCAGACGGAGCCTCAAAAAGTGGTCATCCATACCTTAAGACAGCAAGTAGAAAAGACCGATGGACAACCTTATTACGCGTTGGCCGATTTCATCGCACCTAAAACAAGCCACATTCCAGATTATTTTGGTGGGTTTGCATTAACTACAGGTATCGGAGTTGATGAATTGGTAGCGGAGTATGAGAAAGATTTCGATGATTACAATAGCATCATGGTTAAAGCTATTGCAGATAGATTGGCAGAGGCTTTTGCAGAGCGGATGCACGAACGTGTACGTAAGGAATTTTGGGGTTATGCTACTTCAGAAGAACTAAATACAGAAGAGCTGATAAAAGAACAATATGCGGGTATTCGACCGGCTCCCGGTTATCCTGCTTGTCCGGAGCACACAGAAAAAGGAGCTTTATTTGCACTGCTTAATGCAACCGAAGAAATTGGGTTAAACATAACAGAAAGCTATGCCATGTATCCAACAGCTGCGGTAAGTGGATTTTACTTCGCCCATCCAGATTCTAGATATTTTGGGTTGGGAAAAATTACCAAAGACCAAGCAGAAGATTATGCTGCCAGAAAAGGAATGCCTTTAGAAGAAGCAGAGCGCTGGTTGGGCCCGAATTTGGCTTATTAGATGGGTTACGAGTTGCCAGTCACAAGTTATATGTCTGGAAGTATAAAAGTGTTGCGAGTTAAAAGTTGTTGGTCTGAGTATCCACAAAAGATTTAAATGGAGAAAGAAAAGAAGAACTATACAGATCTAGATGTTTGGAAAGAGGCTAGGACTTTGTCGAAAGAGATCTATCTCGCATCATCCGATTTTCCAAAAGATGAAAGATTTGGGTTGACAAGTCAGATTAGAAGAGCAGTTGTTTCCATTCCCTCCAATATTGCAGAGGGTTGTGGAAGAAACCATCCGAAAGATAGTATTCAATTTTTCTTCATCGCTCGTGGCTCTATTTACGAAGTCGAAACTCAACTATACCTGGCCTTTGATTTAGAATATATTTCTGACATAGACCTTGAACCTTTATTGATAAAATTAGAATTAACGAGAAAATTATTAAACGGGTTTATAAAATACTATCAGTCGCTAACGAGGTAACCGCCCAGACTTGTAACCCATAACTCGCAACCCATAACACCCTATGAAGATTACTGATCACATAAAAAACGCAGACAACAAAACACTTTTTTCTTTTGAATTGCTGCCGCCTATGAAGGGCCAAAGCATACAATGGGTGTTTGATGCCATCGAGCCACTTTTAGAGTTTAATCCACCCTTTATAGATGTAACCTCTTTAAGGGAAGATTATATCTATAAAGAGCAGGAAAATGGATTGCTGCAAAAAGTTTCCTATCGTAAACGCCCTGGCACCATTGCCATTTGTGCTGCAATTATTCACAAATATAAAATTGATGCTGTTCCACATCTAATTTGTGGTGGTTTTACTAAAGAAGAAACAGAAAATGCGCTGATAGATTTGCAATTTTTAGGAATCGATAATGTGCTGGCGCTTCGTGGTGATGCTAGACAAGCAGATAATGCATTTATACCAACCACCGGCGGCCATCATTATGCTACTGAACTTATTCAGCACATAAAAGACCATAACGCAGGCAAGTTTTTGCACGAAGATATTGACAATACGCACCAAAGTGATTTTTGTATCGGCGTTGCTGGTTATCCAGAGAAACACTTTGAAGCTCCAAATCTAAATACTGATTTTAAATATCTAAAAGCCAAAGTAGATATGGGCGCAGAGTTTATTGTTACTCAAATGTTTTTCGACAATAAAAAGTTTTTTGAATTTGTAAAGAAGTGCCGCGAGAACGATATAAACGTTCCGATAATTCCAGGATTGAAACCAATAAGCTCGTTGAAACAACTGGTTAGTTTACCCAAGATTTTCCATATCGATTTGCCTGATGATTTAAGCGACGCCGTTCAGCGCTGCAAAACCAATGCAGAAGCAAAAGAAATTGGCACCCATTTTATGATTAAGCAATGCAAAGAATTGATAGACTTTGGAGTTCCGGTTTTACATTTCTACACCATGGGAAAACCAGAACAGACGAGAGCAATTGCAAGGGAAGTTTTTTAAGATCTAAAATTACATGTGAAATGGGCATATCAGTGGTTCTTAACACCATCGATTTCTAGTAAAGGCATCTGTTAAATCAAACCCGAATGTTGTAAAATTAACCACCAAATTCCAGTGGTGACAAATCCTAGAACGATCCCAATGCCAACCACCATATTTGCGAGTTTAGGGTTGAGGTTATATTGCTCAACTATTACTGCAGAAGTCAGCTGACTTGGCATCGCCATTTCGAAAATGGTAATTTTACTAATGACGCCATTGATTTGCAACAGAATGGCAATTATGAAAATTAAAGCGGGCGCCAATATGAGCTTATAAAAAAGCGCAATGCGGATGTGTTTTAACTGCGAAAACCAGCCGCCAAACTTTAATTGTAAGCCGATGGAAAATAGTGCTAATGGCCCGACTGTAATGGAGAGTTTGTCGAAAAGCGGATCCAGGAATGAAATATCGATAAAGTGAGGAATGGTTAAGCTTATTAAACAGGCCATTAGCGGCGGAAAAGAAAGTGCTTTTTTAACTAAGATGACAATGCTAATAGATTGTTTTTGAGAAGACCTAATGGCAACGAGCACTCCGAAACTAGCCAGAATAGCAAACGTAATCTGATCGCAAATAATGGCAATGGCCAATTCCTTTTCGCTAAAATAGGCCATAATTAAAGGGAAACCGATAAAAGAAGTATTACCTAAACCGCTTACCAATTTTAATCCGCCTGTTGTTGCTTTGTTTAGCTTGTTAAAGCGACCGTAAACTGTTATCAGCAACCAAGCAAATAGCCAAACTAAAATGGGTGCCAATGCCGGAAAAATTAAATGTTTTGTCCAGACAATGTGCGGAATATACTTGAAAGACAACGCTGGTAGCGCAATGTAAATAATCCAAGCGTTAATCCCTTTATGGGAATCGACAGGCAAGGTTTTGCTTTTTCTAAAAGCTACCCCTGCCAAAAAGCATAAAAGGATGATTAAAAAATTGGCCAATTGAATTTACGACGTTAGTGAAAATTTACAAACACCGATAACAGATTATTGGATGCTAAAACTAACTTATTCAGGCTTATTTGCCTTCGGTTTGTTCTTTGTCCACACGCGCTTGTTGGGTCTGCCCGCAGCATGTCTTTTTTCCTCTACATGTTTAATTTCCATCTTGGCAATCTCTTCTGATAGAGGAATACGCGGCACTTGTTTTTCGATCAATTTTTCTATATTTTCAAAACGGCGTTTATCTTTTGCATTTACTAAAGTAATGGCAGTACCTTTTGTTTCTGCACGTGCAGTTCTTCCAACGCGGTGTACGTAATCTGCCGGATCGCCGGGAACGTCATAATTAATGATCAGATCAATTCCCTCAACATCAATGCCTCTAGAAAGCACATCGGTACCAATCAAAATAGGCAGTTTTCGATTTTTAAAATCAAGCAAAATCTGCTCGCGTTCTTTCTGTTCTAAATCCGAGTGAAAAGCAGCGGCTTTTATACCCAAACTCTTAAAAGTTTTATATAAACCCTTTACTTTTTCTTTTGTAGAGGCAAAAACGATGCTGCTCTTATAAAGCCCACTTCTGAAAATTTCTGTAAGTAGTGCTTGTTTTTGTTGATCGTGAATGTTATACGCACGTTGGTCAATTCCGGCTGCAGGTTTGGCAATGGAAATCGTAATTTGTTTGGGATCTTTTAAGATTTTTGTGGCCATACCTCTAATTTTTGGCGCCATGGTTGCCGAAAACAAAAGTGTTTGTCGGTCTTGAGGAAGATAACTGATGATTCGGATAATGTCATCATAAAACCCCATGTCTAACATTCTATCTGCCTCGTCTAATACTAAATGTTGCAGTTGAGAAAGATTTAGCACGCCTGACGATAAATGCGACATCAATCGGCCTGGAGTGGCGATGATAATGTCTACACCTTCTCTCATAGAACGTTTCTGCTGTTCATAAGCTATGCCATCGCCACCACCGTAAACGGTTAGCGAACTGATGTTGGTGAAATAGGAAAGTGCCTCTACTTGCAAGTCAATCTGCTGCGCAAGTTCTCTAGTAGGCGCTAAAATCAACGTATTGTTATGCCTATTTTTAGCTTTGCTAATGTTATCCATCACTGGCAACAAATAACCGGCCGTTTTGCCGGTGCCAGTTTGTGCACAAGCAATAAGATCATGATGTGCTAAAACTTCTGGAATGGCAAGTTCTTGTATGGGAGTGGCACTTTTGTAACCCATCGCCATTAGGCCTTCGTATAAATCGGGGTTAAAGTTAAAATCGCTGAAATTCAATATGATGTTTTTATTTTTACAAAAGTACCCCAAAATACCGCCAATAGCAAACGGTTGAAAAATGTGGTTTAATCAAGGGTTTCTAACTGCGCTGACTTAATTACTATTAATTTATTATTTCTTTGGGCGCCTCAACACGCCATCCACTAAATCTTTTAACCTCAAACCCCTAAAGGGGATTCTGACGGTTAAAAGGATATCGTTCCTGTCGTTGGCGCACTATCCCGCGGAAAAGCAAACGGGAAAAATCTAAATAAAATTAAGTCCCCTTAATTTAAATAATAAAGTAAGCTCCTAGACCAAAACTAATTCGCAGAGGGGTTCGAGCCCTTATCAACCAATAGCTTAAAGTCGTTACCATCTACCGTCGAAGTATATATTTTAGAAGTATTAAATGGTTTTTCTAGCCCACTAAATATCAACATATCTTTTGCGGTAAGATAGATAGACGGCACAGAATAGCGTGTCGGAGATATTTTAGATACAGCCTTGCTCGCTAAATCTAATTTATAGATCGATTCTACTGACCCCATCAATCCGTCAAATTTATCGACGGGATTACTGGCGTTAAAAACAATAGATTTCCCATCAGAAGTATAGAAAAAGCGATTGGTACTCGCCACCTCCAACCCCTTACCAATCAAATCTTTCAACACAAACTTAGTTCTCAGCTTACCATCTAGGCCAAAAACATAAAGGTTATCCAAGTCTTGCATCACCAATTCCCCATTTCCTTTCCAAGTTGGCGCATAATAATTTTTACCAGAGGCGCCACCTAACAATTCAAAATTATTATTATCAGAACCGATAACACCAACTTTCCAAATTCCATTTTTAAAAATACTAAAGGCTATATTTTTACCATCTGGCGAGAACATGGCCTGATAAAAATTACTGCTTTTTACGTGGAGTTGATCTTGACTTTTGGTTTTCATATTGACCATCCAAATGCTGCGTTTCTTACTAGAATCGCTAACAGTATAGGCCAATTGATCGCCATCTGGAGAAATGGCAGCGTCTGTAGCACCGCCAAAAGAAACCTGATAAAGCGTATCTAAACTGGTGGCAGTTATTTTACCATCGTTCTGATAAGCGAGTTCAAATTTTTTGCTCATCGGAGAAATCGTGTCTAACAACGCTTTTCCTTCGCCTGTTTGGCGATTGTTGCAGGCAGCTAAAATACCCAAGCATGGAATTATTAATCTTAAAATACGCATTGCATTTCGGTTGATGAAGGGCAAATTTACGGATATTTAATTTGAAGATTGGGTGTTAGGAAAGTTCCAGTTAGACAAGCCTATCTATCATTATTGAAACCAACTTCTACAACGGGCCGGCCAATTTATGCAAGTTTTGAAATGAAATGCCTTTTCTATACCTTCGAGTACCAACCATTAATAACATGAAAGTTAAACTCTTACTGTGTTTCTTCTTCATCACAGCGATCGCGGAAGCGCAAACTTTAAAATTAAAACCCGGGGAAAAATTCGGTTATGAGGGAATAAGTTCTTCAGGGTTCAAAAAAGGAGAAGTAAGTTCTTATAACTACTCCTATTGGCGAACAAATTTTGAAGTGATTAGCCATAAAAACGGTCTATATACTTTAAAAGCATCCCCAGAACAATTCCTCTATAAATGGTCAGATGATTTAATTGTTGACTCAAAAGTTGCCTTTTCTGAACAACCTCTATTTGAGGCTGTAGCGAATAAAGTTATGACTGAAAATTCTTATGAACTTGTTATCGACAATAGCGGAAATATAAAATCTTTAAATGGTTTAGCTAAAATTAAAGCTGCCGTATTAGCCAAAGCCAAGGAAATGAGGATTCCAGAAACCGCCCAAAAGCATAAAGAATTGGTCGATTTGATCTTAAACGAGCAATCAGTGTATTATTCATCTAACTTTTTCGCACGTCCGCCTGTGAATTTAGATACTACATATAAAACAAAAACAAACGGCCTAATTACCAGCGTAAAATTCAAGCAGTTTACTAACAATTCAGATTCGACTGGATTGATAACTTCGTCAACTTTTGATTCCGTCGCATTTATCACATCCGCTTTAGGGGGGGGAATTGACAAGGAAAATACGCTGCTCAAATTTAGCTTAATTCAAGCCAATAGAAAAGATAGATCTAAAATATTTCCGTTACTTAAAGAGGCAACAAAAACACTTAATTATGGAGACTATTATTCTCCTATTAAAAGGGCAACTCGCAAGATAGATGAACTTGCAAACCTTTATGAAGAAAACAAGGGCAGCCAAACAATAGAGGCCGAGATTATGAGCAAACTAGACTCGATGGATAAGGGCTTTGCAAAAGATGACATGCAATATCTAGGTGCCAAACTCGGCATTTTGGGTTACGTTGGCGATGGATATTCGGAAATTTTGCAACG
Source organism: Pedobacter sp. UYEF25 (assembly GCF_054061655.1). Lineage (NCBI taxonomy): Bacteria > Pseudomonadati > Bacteroidota > Sphingobacteriia > Sphingobacteriales > Sphingobacteriaceae > Pedobacter > Pedobacter sp. UYEF25. The sequence goes on from NZ_JBSSEL010000005.1 coordinate 39,345, forward strand.
GGTACCTTACAAGTTTTTACCAAGTGAAAATGATGTGCAAAACAAGATGAATGGTGAGTTGGAGAGAGGAGATTTTAGCAATGTAAAAGATGCTATTGAATTTTGTTTTACCAAATTTAAAGGGGAAGATTATTACCCCTTAAATATGATGAACACAAGTGATGCCATACATAATGATTTTGGAGGATTGGTTTTTAGATTAAAAAATCGAGATTCGCTTATCAAATCGCTGGAGATTATTGAGCAGATAGGGGCGCTTAATATTCCGATAGCAACAGAAACATTTGCAGGTTTGAAAACTTACGTTCGCGCAAAATTGGCAACTAGTCAAAGTGAGTTGTCAGAAATAGCGAACACTCAGTTTAATGCTCCCTATGATAAAGCAGGGCGGTACAGAATATTAATTTATGATGAATTGCTAAAAAAGCACGTCCCAGATTCTATATTGGTGGCGTATATAGATTACACCATAGACCTTGATAAGAAAAAGATGAGTCAACTGGATTCAGGGAAAATAGAGAATGTATCTCCTTCAAATTTTAAGTACGACTTTTTGCTCAATAAAGTGGTAGATAAAAAAAACCTCGCAGATGCTTACTACCGGAAAAGCCAATTACAGAAAGGGTCGGAAACTGCTTATATCCAAATGGCTGCTGATTATTTGCCCAGCCAACAAGATATTATTGACAACCAATTTGGGTTAGAGGCAGAATATAAATTTACTCCGTTTGTACCCTATACAGACGTTTATCTCGCCTCGGGTGGCAAGAGTGGTTTAAGCGAAGAGGCCAGATTACAAAAATATGTGGATATGGTAATTATGGAACCTGAGCGCTATGGCAAATTAAAAGAAGATTACTTTAAGGCCTATCCAACGGGAAATTTTAAAGCTTTCTTTAGTGCAGCATTGAAAAGTAAGTTGCCCGTTGTGCCACAATTTTCGCTAAATGAGCGCTCCGGCATAGCTGTGGCCAATAAAGATCAAAAAGGTAAGTTTATCTTTGTAGATTTTTGAGGTACTTGGTGCGGCGCTTGCGTTGGCGAGATTGATAAAGTTGAAGCAGTAAACTTACACAATCCGGACCCTGAAAAATTAATGGTTACTACAGTAGCTTGCCATGATAAGAAGAAGAATGTAGATGATTTTATGGCCAAAACAAAATACACCTATCAGGTGCTTATGTCGGATGGAAAGGTAGAAAAGGATTTTAAAATTAGGGGTTATCCAACCAAATTATTGTTCTTGCCAAATGGGGTTTACCTCACCATTCCTTATCTTTCTAATTATCAAGATATATTAAAAAAGTATTTGGAGTGGGAGATTTAACACACACACTTGCGTTCTTTTTACTGTAGGAAAATCTCAATGCTGCGAAAGACATACTATGAACTTTTATTATCGAAATAAGGACACCTAATTGTGAGACCTTTCGCTGCACTCAAGGCGACGATTCCGGGATTTTTCCATGCGCTGCTTCAGTCAAAATAGGTAGTATATAAACTAAACAACAGCACTCAAAAAAAATAATTAATAAATAATTTTTTTATACGAATACATTCGTACATTTGAATACGAAAAAATTCGTAGTATAATAAAATGGGGAAGATAGACAGCAAACCAACTGAGGGCGAAATGGAAATTTTACAGGTTCTTTGGGAACAAAAAAGTTGTACGGTTAGAACAGTGCATGAGGCTTTAAACAAAAAAGATTCTGGTTATACCACAACCTTGAAGCTAATGCAGATTATGCATGAAAAAGGCTTAGTTGATAGAGATACAAGTTCGAAAACGCACCTATATAAGCCCTTAATTAATCAAGAAAAGACACAGCAACAATTGGTTAATAGGATGATTGATAACGTTTTTAATGGCTCTGCTGCAAGGTTAGTTATGCAAGCATTAGGCAACAAAATAGCCTCCAAAGAGGAGATAGACGCAATTCGAGACTATTTAAATAAGTTAAAAGTTTAGGTTTCGATACCTATAGAGACGATTTATTTTATAAAAACTAAGCTATGGAAACTATAGTTAACAATTTAATCAAAGCAATTGGCTGGAGCATTCTCCATTTCTTGTGGCAGGGCGCAATTATATACGCAGTATTATTTATGGCGCTTGTTTCATTCCCGAAATTAAACTCGAAAGTAAAGCATAATCTTGCTTTTGGTGCGCTCCTTTTACTGTTTACCACATTTTGCTGTACATTTTTCTGTTTGTTTAGGCTACCTGTATATGATGCAACAAGCCAGCAATTGCTTATCAGCCAAATTACGTACAAAGATCTTTACCAACTAAGAAACAACTTCAGTTTTAATACAGAAGTTTACTTACCAGTAATTGTTACAGTCTATTTGGTTGGCATATTTTTTCAGCTGCTTGTATTTCTATCGAGTTATTTAAAACTTAAGCGGATTAAAAAAACAGGGACTTTAGCAATCCCTACAGATTGGAAAATTCTTTTTGATAGGACTGTTTCTCAGTTAAATATAAATAAGGAAGTAAAATTCTTCTTATCAGAGAAGGTTAATGTTCCATTGATAATTGGCTTTTTTAAACCAGTGGTTTTATTTCCGATTTCATTGGCCACACAGTTGGATATGCAGCAGGTTGAAGCAATTCTAATTCACGAATTATCGCACATCCGCCGCAACGATTACCTTATCAACCTTGTTAAAACCGGCATCGAAACCTTATTATTCTTCAATCCATTTGTATGGTTGATAAGCAAATTCATCAGCATAGAAAGAGAATATGCTTGCGACGATTTGGTCGTAAATTTTACGGGAACACCCCTAACCTATGCGCATACTCTTCTAAAACTAGAACTAGTTAGAGAGAAAAATACACCGGCTTTATCGTTAGCCGCTACAGGAAATAATCAGCATCTATACCAACGTATAAAAAGAATTACAAATATGAAAACGAATTACATCAATGCGAAGCAACAGTTTCTAACACTAATTATAACCATAGCAACGGTTTCATCTTTGGCTTGGATAAATCCAACAGAAAAACAAGTGCACATTAGTAAAAGAACGGATAATAAAAAGACAATTACAAGAACAACAGTAACAGACAAGCCACTTGATAAACATATCGTTATTAGAGCTGATACGGATACGACAAAGGCTAAGCGCCACAAAATGAAGATTACCATTACGGATAAAAAGGGAAATGTAAAGACCTATAATTCTTTGAGTGCATTGCCAGATAGCCTTAAAACAACGATGAGGCGAGGAATTATTGAAAGGGATTCGACGACAATATTTTTTAATTCTGCAGAATGGAAAGCAAAAACTAAGGATATCCAAAAACAAGCGTTGGAGCTTTCTAAAAAATTCGAAAGTAAGGAATGGCAGGATAAAATGGCGGCATTACAAGAAAATGCGGCGTCAATGTCTAAAAAGTTCGAAAGTAAGGAATGGAAAGAACAAATGGCAGCGGTGCAAAAAACTGCCACCGCCATGACAAAAAAGTTTGAGACTAAAGAATGGAAAGACCAAATGGCAAAAATTCAAAAAAGTGCCATGGCTATGTCAAAACAATTTGAAACCAAAGAATGGAAAGATCAAATAGCAAAAGTACAAGCAAGCGCCATGGCCATGGCAAAGCAATTCCAAACAAAAGAGTGGAAAGACGCCATGCAGAAACTTCAGAAAAACGTAGAAGAAACCCAAAAGAAATTTGATTCTACAGAACCGAACACAAAGACTGAAGATCTAAAAAAAGTGCAATAAGTAATTCAAGACAACTTTATTGGTTTTGCTATCACTAGATGATATTTATCCAATCCCTCCTAATTTTAAGTGGGATTGGATAATCTATCTACACAGCTGCTTTGTTCTTTGCGCCTTATTCTTTGTTCGATAAGTCAATATTTTAGTCTTCGTTATTCATAATGAGCTTGTCTTTCAAACTCAAACTATTGGTTTTGGTCATTAATTTGGCGGCTTTAACTAAATTCACAAATTCAGATCTGTAGCCTTCTTTATCTATTCCTTTAGCATTTTCTGCCGTAACGATGGCATGCTCATAAGAAGCATTTTGCCTAAATCTAGATTGACGCAACAGCATTCCAAATTCTGCAATGGCTGTGGCGAATCTAAAATTGTTACTGGTCGTGGTAAAACTTAACGGATTGTCTAGGACTGCCTTACTCAATAGCTTGCTTTTCTCGCCGTCTGGATCTTTATACCTCAGTTTTACAGTTAGCAACTCACCCCTATCTAAACCATTGGGTTTAACCGGTTTTTGATATTTCAGATCATCTACAATGCTGCTAAAACTATCCTTTACCCCTACCGGGATGATTTCATAGAGTGCTGTAATGGTGTGACCAGAGCCCAATTCGCCAGCGTCCTTTTTATCGTCGTTAAAATCCTCTTTATCGAGCAGCCGATTTTCGTACCCTATTAGTCGGTAAGCACTTACTCTAGATGGATTAAATTCAACTTGCAATTTCACATCTTTTGCGATGGTAAACAGCGTTCCACCAAATTGGGTTATTAATGTTTTGCGCGCTTCGTTAATGTTATCTATATAGGCGTAATTTCCGTTACCCTTATCTGCAAGGGTTTCCATTTTGCTGTCTTTATAATTGCCCATTCCAAAACCTAAAACAGTTAAGAAAATCCCCGTTGTTTTCTTGACCTCGATTAATTTTTCCATATCATCATCACTGCTTGCACCTACATTAAAATCTCCGTCGGTAGCAAGAATAACCCTATTGTTTCCGCCCTTCACAAAATTCCGTGTCGCAATTTTATAGGCAAGTTCTATACCTGCTCCACCTGCAGTAGAACCGCCTGCAATAAGTTTATCTAACGCTTCTTTTATAACTGTTTTTTGGTCTCCGCTCGTTGCTGGAAGCACTAATCCAGAATTGCCTGCGTAAACAACAATAGCTACTCTATCTTTAGCGCGCAACTGATCTGTTAGTAATTTAAATGAGGAAACTAGTAACGGTAATTTGTTTTGAGCATACATCGACCCAGACACATCGATCAAAAAAACGAGGTTGGTCGCTGGCAAATTATCGGTTGGAATGACTTTTCCCTGTAAGCCAATCTGCACCAATTTGTGTGTAGTATTCCACGGAGCATTGCTCATTTCTGTAACGATGTTAACCGGATCGGTACTTTTTGGTTGCTGATAGTGGTAATCGAAATAATTGATCATCTCCTCAATCCGAACCGCATCTGGCGGAGGCAATGTGCCATTGTTAATAAATCTACGCAAATTGCTGTAGGAAGCCGCATCTACATCTATAGAAAAAGTAGAGAGTGGATCATTCTTGACACTATGAAAACCACTTTCTGAAATGTTTGCGTAGCTTTCGGTGCTTTCTGGAAACGCAATATTTCTTAAGCCTGAAGTACTAGAGGGCATAACCATATTCATTGGGGATGCACCAACCATTTTTGATTTTGACCTTTTTTCGTATCCGATAACTGCCACGTCATTAAGGACTTGATCGGAGGGTCTCATCCGCACATTTATTATTTTTTTAGCAATTTTAATTTTTTGAGTCTTATACCCAATAAAGTAAAACGCAATCGTTTCGTCTTTCTCGTTTACAGAAATGGCATATTTTCCAAATTTATCGGTATTAGTCGTTGTTCGACTTGGATAAGAAATTACCTGAATTCCTGCGAGTGTCTTACCGTTTTCATCTGTTACCAAACCCGTAATATTTCTCTGATCGACAGCTCTGAAACCAAAAAAAATAAGGGCAACAGCTGCGAGTAAAATGAGCTTCTTCATAAGTAGTTTTTTTTGAATGATGCTGAATGTGGAAGTTTTCCACAGATAAAGCCAAAAAAAATTTTTATAATTGAGTAAAAAATTAGGTAAATCATTTTTTGAATTTTATAAAGCATACAGCTGATAAACGGCAGATTGAAGACGCAGAACTCATTGCTCAGTACAGGAGTACTGGCGATTTGGAGAAACTGGGTACTTTATACAATAGGTATATGCACTTGGTTTTTGGCGTATGCATAACCTATTTTAAAGATGAGGAAAAAAGTAAAGATGCCGTAATGCAGATTTTTGAGGAACTGATTCCGAAATTGATGGTGCACGAGGTGCAAAATTTTAAAAGCTGGTTGCACGTGCTTACTCGAAACCATTGTTTAATGGCTTTGCGAAAATTGGGAAAGCAAAATGTTGTATCTATTGATGAGACCTTTGTGGAAAACACTGAGTTTGTGCATCTGGATATAGACAACACAAAAGAAACGCAGCTTACATTGATGGAAAAATGCATGGAGTCGTTGAGTGAAGAGCAGCGCAAAAGTGTAGATTTGTTTTATCTACAGGAAAAATGTTATATAGAAGTAGCCGAAATTACGGGTTATGACTTGTTAAAGGTAAAAAGCTATATCCAAAATGGTAAGCGGAATTTAAAAATCTGCATAGAGAAGAACAGTAGTGAATAACGATTGGTTAAATATCGCAGTGCTTGAAGATTACCTAGAAGGTAAGCTTGATGCGCAAGCCATGTACCGGATTGAGCGTGAAGCGCTTGAAGATCCATTTGTTGCGGAAGCCTTAGAAGGACTTAGAGAAACTCCAAAAAGAAAACAAACACTTTCTATTTTACAAAAGCAACTACATGACCGCATTAAAAACCAACCTGTAAAGCGCAAAATGTGGGGCATAACGACTCAACGCCTAAGCATAGCCGCAACAGCTACCGTAGCATTTATTTCGGTAAGCATTTTATTTATTATGCGCGAAACCAATAGGCGCAATCAGCTTGTCAAATTAGATCATAAAGAAGTTATTATAAATTTAGAGAGCAGGTCAGCTAAAAATCAAGAAGCGCTAACTAAAACTGCGCCACCAAAAGAGTCAACATCCGTGGATAAAGCGGCGGTTATTGCTTCAGCTCCTCCCCTTTCTAAAGCATCACTTCGTAAAGCGAATGAAACCTATGTGTTGAGCGCTGGAGTAAAAAAAGATACTTTGGTTATTTCTTCTAACGCCCGAATTGCTGCTGCCGCTCCACAAAAAACCGGTGAAATAGGTGCAATAGTCCAAAGCACTGCAAATGGAATTGGCATATCTGAAAGGATGAACGAAGTGTTAACCGGCAAAGTTGTGGCAAAAGACGATGGTTTAGCTTTGCCTGGAGTTACGGTAAGGTTAGAAGGTAGTAATGTCTCTACTACAACAGACAAGAACGGAAACTTTACCTTGATTGCCGACAGCGCGCATAAAACCAATTTGATAGCAAGCTATATTGGCTTTAAACAAAAGTTAGTTAATCGAAATGTTTTAACCGATAACTTGGCAAAATCGAAATCATTAGATACGGCGCAGAGGAAAAGTGTCGCTCTACTTAAAAATAACTTCGCCGCAAAACCGATCCTTATTGAGTTAGCGGAAGATAAGCAGAATTTAAACGAAGTTGTTGTTGTTGGTTACCAGAAACAGATGAGGGCAACAATGACCGGAAGTGCAGCATCTATGATGTCTTCGGCCTCTTTGCCAACTGTAGGATGGACGAAGTGGAGAGCATACCTACAAAAAAACAACCGCATCATTAAAGATGACCAGAAGGTTAAAGAGGTTATTTTAGGATTTCATGTATCGAATCAAGGTACTCCAATCTACATAAAAGTAATCAAAGGCGTCGGAAAAAAAGAGAATTCAGAAGCGATCCGTTTGCTAAATGATGGGCCTCTTTGGAAATCTGTTGAGGAAGAAGTGCAGGTCACCATTGAGTTTTAGGAACGCTGGCTCGATAATCGCTCATTGTCTTTGATCTAAACATAGTCTGAAATAAGAATGCGCTCGCTAATGCGGAAGTTTGTTTCTAATCATTCCATACAATAAAGTTCCAAATAACGCACCCAAAATAACCAAGAGCATGGCGTAATAACCACAACCAACATTTACAAACATTGGGCCGGGGCAAGCGCCTGTTAAGGCCCAACCTAAACCAAAGATACTACCGCCGTATAAGTATCTTTTCCAACTTCTCACCTTGTCTTTTAGGATGATTTTTTCACCTTGGACATCATTCAGATTAAATTTTTTGATCAACCAAATGATAACTAATCCGAAAAATATCGCGGTAAAAATAATTCCGTACATGTGGAAAGATTGGAAACGAAACATTTCTTGGATTCGATACCATGAAACGGCTTCAGATTTTACCATTACAATGCCAAAAAACAGACCGCAAAGGATGTACTTTAAACCTTTCATCGTTTAAAAAATTAGTGGTAGTATAAAAAATGTCATCACTAAGCCCCCAATAAAAAACCCTATAACGGCAATTAATGAAGGCATTTGGAGATTGGCCAAACCTGTAATCGCGTGACCAGAAGTACATCCACCGGCATATCTGGTTCCGAATCCAACAAGTATCCCACCGAACATTAAAATAGAAATACCCTTAAAATTGGTCAACACATCCAAGCCGTAAATTTGCGATGGATTAAGTTGTCCATCGAATTTAATGCCGATGTTGCCCAAGTCTTTTATGGTAGAAGATGCCAATTTAATTGGCGCATTGTCTTTTAATAAGGTCGACGCAATAAAGCCTCCCAATACCGCACCGACTAAAAAAAGCAGGTTCCAGCGTTGCGCTTTCCAGTCGTAGTTAAAAAATGAGATTTTTTTTCCGGCGCCCAAAATGCTACACATGGTGCGTAAGTTAGATGAGAATCCAAAGGTTTTCCCCGAAAAAAGCAGCGCAGCCATAATTAACGCAATACAGAAACCAGAGAAATACCAAGGCCACGGATGGCTTAAAAATGTTAACATATCCAAATAGCGCTAGGTGTTGGCAACGGTAGAAATTTTGCCATTGTCTTTAATTGCTTTAAATCCTCCTTGTATGTCGATTAAATTTCTAAAGCCGCGTGCGCGCAGAATGGAGTTAAAAACCATAGACCGATATCCACCTGCACAATGGACATAGTAAGTATCGTCTTTGTTCAAATTTGTCATCTGTTCATTCACGTACTCTAAGGGGATATTTTTTGCTCCTTCCGCATGTTCAGTTGCAAACTCAGCCTCTTTTCTTACGTCTACTAAACGCACGCCGCCTGCTCTTATTTCTTTCTCAAGTTCAGCAGGGCTAATGGATTCTATATAATCTACTTCTTTCCCCGCCTTTTCCCAAGCTCTTACCCCTCCGTCTAAAAAACCGATCGTATGATCGTAACCCACACGTGCCAATCTAGTAATGCTTTCCTCTTCTTTTCCTTCCTCTGTAACCAACAAAATTTGGTGCAAAATATTCGGAATTAAAGTACCAACCCAAGGTGCAAAACTGCCGTCAATTCCGATATTTATTGCATTAGGCACGAAGCCTGAAGCAAATGTTTGCGGTGCACGAGTATCTAAAATAATGGCGCCAGTTTGATTGGCCATTCTTTCAAATTCGCTGGGGTTAAGTGCTATATTTCCTCGTTCTAAAACGATATCGATCGGCTCGTAACCTTCTTTATTCATTTTAACGTTTAGTGGAAAATAAGCTGGAGGTGGCAAAAGACCTCTATTAACTTCCTCAATAAATGACTCTTTCGTCATGTCTTGACGCAAGGCATAATTTGTCTTTTTCTGGTTTCCGAGCGTATCTGTCGTCTCTTTGCTCATATTTTTTCCGCATGCACTTCCCGCTCCATGCGCAGGATAAACGATGATGCCATCATTTAAAGACATAATTTTTTTGCGTAGCGAATCAAATAGATAACCAGCTAATTTATCTTGCGTTAAGTCCGTAACAGCGCTTTGGGCAAGGTCTGGTCTGCCAACGTCGCCAATAAAAAGTGTGTCACCAGAAAACAATGCTTTTTCTTCACCATTTTCGTCTTTTAACAAATAACAGGTACTTTCCATAGTATGCCCAGGCGTATGCAATGCGGTTATGGTAATGTTGCCAAGTTTAAAAACTTCATTGTCTTTGGCTTGATGGAATTCGAAATCCGGATTTGCATTAGGCCCGTAAATGATCGTGGCACCAGTTTTTTTTGCCAAATCTAAATGGCCTGAAACGAAATCTGCATGAAAGTGAGTTTCCAACACATATTTAATTTTTACATTTTTTGCGGCAGCTTTATTGATATAGGGTTGCACTTCTCTAAGCGGATCTATAATTGCAGCTTCTCCCTCACTTTCTATGTAATAGGCTCCTTGTGCCAAACATCCTGTATAAATTTGCTCTATAGTCATTTCTATAAGTATCTATTTTTTCTATCCACTTTAAATTAGCGTCTAGGATAAGTTTCTAACCGTTTTTATCACGGTAAAATACCCTCGCCGATCGTTGCATTAAATAAACACGTAGGAACAGAAGCCTACAAAGGTTTAAAAGCAAGCTAATAATTTCTACCGGATATTTTTTTAATAGTTGTAAAGGTACGTAAGTTTGCTGAAGCAAGTCGAACTCTTGACAAACACGGATTTGAAATTGATTGGAATAAAACTTTGACTCATTTGCCGATTTGAAACCTAGGTTTTTTTAGCTCCCAGACACGCCAACTAACATCCCAACAAATGAAAGCTTGGAAAAATCAATACTTAACAAACATTGTTAGCTGGTTGGCATTGTACAAAAACCAATACAAAAATAAAGTTAAAACAACTACTTCAATTTGGGTATTCTGCTTGGAGTATCCGTGCCATTAATAATGCTCGTGGCACTTTTGGCAATCGCTTTAATGGTAGATAAGATATTTTCTACATCTAAGGTGCTGTATTCATCTTTCACGGTATGGTAATATTTATCAATATCAATTTGGTCGGTGCTGATGGTATGTGCCGGGACGCCAAGCGCCGCAAGCGTTGCGTTGTCGCTTCGATAAAAAAGATTTTGCGCAGGATAGGGATCTGGATAAAACGTGAATGCTGTACCTGCTAGGTTTTTTTGCAAAATCTTTCCAAAGTCAGATCGTTCATAACCGGTAATGAAAGCTGTATTTTTTCCAAACTTAGAATCTTTACCAATCATTTCTATGTTAAACATCGCGACCACACCATCTGGATTTAACTGTTCTGAAAAATACTTCGAACCATAGCCACCAATTTCCTCGGCAGTAAATGCAGCAAACACCAACGTGCGTTCGTTATTATTTTTTGCAATGTAATATTTTGCCAAAGCAATCACCGCAGTAGTTCCAGAGGCATCGTCATCCGCACCATTCGCGATGCTATCACCCTCTACCGGTTTTAAAATACCAAGGTGATCATAATGGCCAGAGAAAACAACCAACTCTTTAACTTTGGATTTTCCCGGAATCATTCCCACCACATTAAACAGCGGCATTTTTTCTACAGAATTGACAAATGCTCCGCTAAATTTATCAGCAGAAGTGCTGCCTAACACAAAAACCTTAACAGCAGAGCTGCCTCCATCATTCAGCGCATCTACCGTTTGAGGCGCAGAAAAATGAGTCTGATAACGCTTAAAATCAGCTTCAAACTTTTTGTCCACCAACACCAACTGGTTTTTCCTTAGCGACATAATGGCGCCAATTTGATCTCTAAAAGGCTTTTCTGCATCTAGCTTTACCACAGTTGTGTTCGATTCATTTAAATCTTCACGAACCTGCGATAAACCCATAACCATTAAATTACTTGGCATTATATTTTGCCCATCTAATTTAAAACTCCAACTTACCCCAGTAATTCTATATTTATAAAAAGTTTGTCGGTAAGAATTATTCCCCTCCAAAGGTTTCAAGCCAATCTTTTTAAATTCAGCAGCAATAAAATTTGCAGCCTTACCTATGCCAGGTGTAAAAGTACCCCTACCCTGCATATCGTCTGCACTTAGCGTCTTTATAAGGCGATCCGTATAATCGCTAGTGATAATCTGATCGATATTTGCCTTACTGTCTCTCGGCGCAAGTTTGGGTGAGCAGGAGGCGATCAGCAACAAAGAAATTCCCATCGCACAATAGGAAATAATGATGGATGACTTGTCGTTTTTTCTCATAGATATAGGCTTATATAGCTGGTTATCGGTGGCGTAAATCTAGCCAAATGTTTCTGAAATTCCGTATTCTGAGAAATAAACACCTCTCCTAAAACCAATAAAAGCTGTTTGTAAAAAGATCAATCTTTGCATTTAGTCGGTTAGTCTGTATTCCAATTGATCTGTTCTAAATCTCGATTTGCACGGCCTTTTATAATTTCCTTTCTTTTGGTAGTTTCGGATTCTATTCGCGTTTCTTGTATATTATCGGTCACTTCAACCTTAAAGTCCTTCTCTTTTCCAGAATGGTGAATGGAAACCTCGTCTCCATCAGCAATGGCATAATCATATGGGCCGCGCTGGCTCATCAACTTCACAAATACCGGCAAACATTCAAAGAAGATAAAAAGAAGACCAATAAATGTTACCGCCAGATCCGTATTGCTGTCGGCCGTTCCATCTGCATTTTTCTTCAATTGCCCCAAGGCCCAATTTCTATCCGCAAAACCAGCAATATTTGCCAGGCTGTCTTGTTGTTTATTGGTAAATAACTTTTCTAAAAATAGTCCATCGAATTGCTTTCTACTGTCAATAAAAGCTTGAGCAGCACCTATCTTAGTTTTTAATGTATCTAATTCTGCTGTACGTGATGTGATCTCGGCTTCTTTCCTTTTGGCGTATGGCCCATAACCCATCACACCCGAAGTTTCTGTCGTTTTATTGCCAAAAATCTCAAAATTCAGCTTTTTTCTAGCAGTTTTAATGTCGCTTTCGAGTGAATCTCTCTCGGCAATTTGCTGCCCCAATCTACCAAATTCTACCCTATATTTGCTTTGGAACGAAGCATTTAGCGTATCGATTTTATCTCGTTGCGCCTTTAGATAGCTCACTTTTAAACGATCTTTAATTTCCTTATCGAATATTTTCAACTCCAATGGCCTAGAAATCACTATTCCAATCATAATGGCCAATAAAATACGTGGCGCCGCCTGCAAAAGCTGTTTCCATGTGCTCCCACTTTTATTTATGCTAGACACAATGTATCTATCCATGTTGAAAATAGCTGCGCCCCAAATCAGTCCGAAAATAATGGCAAAAATTATCGCAAAATCATCCCCCTTAAATACAAAGTACATGGCGTAACCGCCAGACAATGCAGCAAACAAACCAGTAAAAAATATGGTTGCACCAATGCCAAAATACCTATTTTGTTCGGTTGGATAATTTTCTAACGTATCGACATGAACGCCTGAGCAGAACCAAAAAAGACGATTGATTTTATCCATATTTCTGTTTATATTTAAACTCATCACCCTTCGAAATGTTACAGTAAAGTTAAGTTATTTTGGAGTTGTTAAGGCTGCATAGAATCGGCAATTGACTAAAAAACAATTGAAGTGAGCTGTTTGCTTCATCTATTTATAGGCATCTTTGCAGTTTTTGATCAAAGAGTATATATTTGCTAGACAACTTATCTGTAAAGACATGAAATACGCAACCGTTAAATTATTCTTCCTTCTTATGGTTTTTTCAACATTGGCAAAGGCACAAGATTGGCCAAACTTAGCTCGATATCGGGATGCCAATGAAAAGATAAAGCAAGACAAAACCAAGGCTGCGGCAATCTTTATGGGTGATTCTATCACCGATGGCTGGATAAACTCTTCTTCAGATTTCTTCTCTCAAAACAACTATTTAGATCGGGGCATAAGCGGCCAAACTTCGCCACAAATGTTGGTTCGTTTTAGAGCCGACGTGTTGGAGCTTAAACCCAAAGCAGTGGTCATTTTATGTGGCATCAACGATATAGCAGGAAATACAGGCCCATCTACGTTAAAAATGATCGAAGACAACATTATGTCTATGGCGCAACTGGCAAAAGCAAACAACATTAAGGTGGTACTTTGCTCGGTAACGCCTTCGAATAAGTTTGGCTGGAAACCAGAATTAAAGCCCGCAGACGACATCATCATGCTAAACAAATGGATTGCCGAATATGCAAAAGAAAACCGTTTTACCTTTGTAAATTACTATACAGCTTTGGTAAATGATGCCAAAGGAATGAAAACCGACTATTCTAAAGACGGCGTGCATCCTACAAAAGAGGGCTACACGGTGATGGAAAGTGTTATTCAACCAATTTTAAAGAAATTACTTTAGGGTATAATTCTATTTCAGGCGACGTGCATTTGGCCAATAGGTCCAAACTGAATTTAACATTTGGAGACCTCATCTTCACAATTCATCGGTTGCTGTAGCCTTCAATTCGCTCGTACACATGAAAACTTTGCCCTTACGGCAATTGTCCCTTTGTCCAGGCTTAGGGTAAAGCAATGGAACAAAAACCGTTTTTAGATTTAAAACAGTGCAAAATCGCTAAAACACCATTTTAACTTTAACTGAACCTTATTCTTAAACTGAGCCCTTAAATTCATATTTCTAACTTCGTCCGTTTCAAAACTTTTCATCAAACGTACAGAGAAACGTAAAAATTGATTTTTAAGAAACATAGCTCTTGCGTTTTCCGTTGTATTTTTACGTTTACAATTTACCAGCCACATGACTTTAAACAACAAATACATATCTGCAGAGGAAGCAGTTAAAATCGTTAAATCGGGTAACCGGGTTTTTTTACACGGGAGTGCGGCAACTCCTACTTTCCTTATAAAAGCACTTCAAGCACGTTATAAGGAATTAAGAAATGTTGAATTGGTAAGTATAAGTACGCTAGGAGAAAGCACATTCGACGATGAAAAATACAGAGAAAGTTTTTTCTTTAACTCTTTGTTTGTGTCTGAAAACTCTAGAAAAGTTGTAAATACATCTCGTGGCGATTATGTCCCGGTATTTTTAAGTGAAATTCCGTTGTTGTTCACACCAGAATTTTTGCCCATTGATGTGGCCATAATACAGATTTCTGAACCAGATAAACACGGTTATTGTACTTTGGGTACATCGGTAGATGTAACGAAAGCAGCATTTGACAATGCAAAAAAAGTAATTGCACAAGTGAACCCAAATATGCCACGTACCAATGGCGACGGTTTTATTCATACGAGTAAGATAGACGCTTTAGTTTGGCACGAATCTGCTTTGCCAGAGATCGATTATTCTGCAAAAGCAAGTGACACCATCGTATCCATCGGGAAAAATATTGCATCTCTCATAGAAGATGGTTCGACGCTTCAACTCGGTATCGGTAGCATTCCTGATCAAGTTTTAAAAAATTTAAATGGTCATAAGCACTTAGGCTTACACACCGAAATGCTCTCTGACGGGGTAATTCCTTTGATAGAAAGTGGTGTAATCGACAATTCAGAGAAAAAGTTGAACAGAGGAAAATCCGTTACTTCTTTTATGGTCGGCACTAAAAAACTATATGATTTTGTAGATGACAACATCAGTATCAGGGTGATGAACATCAGTTATGTAAACGACACGAGCATTATCCGCCAAAATCCGAAAGCAATCGCAATTAACAGCGCCATTGAAATAGACCTTACAGGACAAGTTTGTGCAGATTCTATCGGTACTTTTCAGTATTCTGGCATTGGTGGGCAAATGGATTTTATTAGAGGTGCATCCTTATCGCCGGGAGGTAAACCAATTATAGCCCTGCCATCCATTACCAATAAAGGCATTTCTAGAATTACGCCATTTATTAAAGAAGGCGCGGGCGTAGTAACCACAAGAGGCCATGTTCATTGGGTGGTAACAGAATTTGGCAAAGTAAATCTGTTTGGCAAAAACCTAAAACAACGCGGAAAGGCTTTGATAGAAATCGCACATCCCACCCATAAGGAAGAATTGGAAAAAGCGTTCCACGAACGTTTTAAAAACCTATAAAAGCTTAAAAATTAGGGTTTATTAGATGGTCACAAATTATTGTAGTGGTGCATCTTGCAAAGCTCAATTACGGCGCATTTAATCTCTTTTGCAGATAACATCGTAACTTATACACGCACTTAATCTCACAATAGCTTGATTATTGAGTGATTTTCATTATAAATTCATCCATTTAAAGCATATTGCAGCATAATTTGGCCCATGAAAAAACTGATTTTAATTTTATTGTGTTATATACCAATTGCCGTTTTTGCGCAAACCGTGAAAACCGACGTTTTGGTTATTGGCAATTCTGATGCTGCATTCGCGGCCGCGGCGCAAGCGAGTATATCTGGTGTACATGCAATTCTGCTAACGCCAAACAACCAGCTTCAACTAAACGATTTTAAGCAATTTAATGGAAATGGAGTTGCTGAAGTTTTTGAAAAAAATGCAAAAAAATATTTAAAACTTCCAGACAGCCTATCATTGCCTGTGTTAAATGCTGCAACAACCAACGCGGTAGTAAAATATTGGGCCGACAGCTCGAAACTGTTAAGTCTTTACACAAATAGTTCTTATTCCGGATTAAGGCGAAGTGGTAGCGGATGGATACTAAAACTTGCAAATGGTAGAGACCTTAAAAGTAAGGTATTGGTCATGGCCGGCGACCCAAAACAGCTATTTGCTTCTCTTAAAACTACTGATTTGCCTCCCGCAGAAACCGATACATTGACTTATAAAGACAATATGTACCGAACAAGTGTAGCCGGAATCTCTGCAGCGAAACCCCGATTTCTACCTTTGTATAATCTGCTAAATTCAACTGAAGACAACCTTATTTATTTAACTGCAGGAACATTAGAAATAGGGCAATCAGCGGGAGCGACAGCTGCCTATGCCGCTTTTTACAGCAAAAAATTGAGCGAATCCAACTTAAAAGGAATTCAAGGGGAACTTTTGCAATATAAACTTCCACTAATGCCTTTCGCAGACATAAAAATCGCAGACACCAACTGGCTTGCCATCCAGAAAATCGGTGTTACAGGGATTTTAAAAGCCGAAATAACAAACAATAAAGCTTTTTTTGGCGCTACGAGAGCAGTAACTTATGCGGAGATAAAGCAACCGATAAAAGAGTATTACTATAAAGCTCAGATTTGGTTCGACGACCATAAGGAGGGACCAATTAATTTAAGAACCTTGGTAAACTTAATTTGTTATGTCGGGAATAAAGCCGAGGATGCCACCTTAAAAACAATCAAAACTAATTGGAGTAAAAGTTATGGCTTCACATCCACTTTTGATTTAGAACGTGTGTTAACTAGGCGAGAATTTGCAGTGGTGGTTACACAGTTTCTAAAACCGTTTGATGACGTAAACATTGGCAAAAACGGCAGAGTAATACGATAGTGAATCGATAAAATCTTTTTTGTTTTTTTTTCAAATAAGTAAATCAAAAGTATTTTAATAATTGTTAATCCCATATGAAAGCAACTTGGAATGGCGCAACTTTAGCCGAAAGCGATGACACCATCGTAATAGAAAATAACCATTATTTTCCAAAATCATCCATTAAAGACTCTTTATTTAAACAATCAGAAACGCACTCAACGTGCCCTTGGAAAGGACAGGCATCCTATTATTCAGTCATTGTGGACGGGCAAGAAAACAAGGATGCGGCTTGGTATTATGCGGAGCCGAAAGATGCTGCAAAAGAAATTAAAGACTATGTTGCTTTTTGGAAAGGCGTTAAAGTTTCTTAACTAATGTTGCTAAATAAGCGCATTAAATCAAGCACCTAAATGTCTCTTGATTCCGAAAATTAGTTCGTATTGTTAAAGTTCTCCAAAATTTAAAGTAAGCTAACGGTTTTCATTTTACAACAATACACCGTATGCCCGATTCGGTACAATATGTCAAAGGCATTTCCATTTTTAGCCCTCGAACCAGTGAGGCTCAAGAGTTGCATGCGCTAAATATTTACTTTATCGTCGCATCTTCGGCAATCTTGATTCTTGTCATCGGAATGCTTATTTTCATCTCATTTAAGTTTAGGCCAAAACAAAATCAAACAGAACCAAAACAGATTTACAGCAATCGTTTACTTGAAATTTTTATGGTGGGCCTGCCTTTTATTTTGGTCTCCTATTTTTTCTACCTCACGGTAAAAACCATGAGAGACACCGAGCCACAGGTAACAAACGACAAACCTACGGTTGTAATTACTGGCAAACAGTGGTGGTGGGAGGCACATTATCCTAGTGGAGCAATTACTGCAAATGAAATTCATCTTCCGGTAAATGAAAAAGTGCTTCTTAAATTGCAGGCTGCAGATGTAATACACGATTGGTGGCTTCCCTCTTTCGGACCTAAAATGGATATGATTCCGGGCGTAACGAATTATTTATGGCTAAACATTTTAAAACCCGGCACGTATGTAGGCGCTTGTAGCGAATTCTGCGGTAGGCAGCATGCAGGAATGCGAATTAAAGTAATTGCACAGACGAGAAAAGAGTACGATTTGTGGCTTGCCGAAAATGCAAAGCCGGCGATTATTTCCACAAACGAAAACATAAAAAAAGGAGAATTGCTCTTTAGTAAAAGTAGCTGTGGCTCGTGCCACAGCATCCGCGGCACCAGTGCTGTTGGAAATGTTGGTCCAGATCTTACTCACATCGCAAATAGAAGCACATTATTGTCTGGTTTAGTAAATAATAATAAAGAGAATTTAACCCATTTTATAAGTAATCCTCAAGCGTTAAAACCAGGGGTAAACATGCCGCGCTTTATTTACGAAAAAGATAGTATTGCTATTTTGGTTGATTATTTAAGCAGTTTAAAATAATGGAAGCGCTCAATATACCTAAACCAGAAGAACAGATACCAAATACAAATGTAAGTTTTAGTCAAGGCCTGCTGCAATGGATTTCAACAGTAGACCATAAACAAATTGGCATTTTATATTTATTAATGGCCGTGTTATTTCTACTTGTTGGAGGGCTGGCAGCTCTATTGATGCGGATACAGCTCGCAGTTCCGAACAATACGTTTTTAAGTCCGGAAGTATACAATCAACTCTTTACCATGCACGGGACGACCATGATTTTTTTGGTCGCAACGCCTGCCATTTTGGGCTTTTCAGTATACATGACGCCACTAATGATTGGCGCAAACGAAACTGCTTTTCCAAGAATAAATGCCTTTAGCGTTTGGATAAGCTTTTTTGGTGGGCTACTTCTATATTATAGCTTTTTAGCCGGCGGTGCACCCGATGCAGGCTGGTTTAATTATGCGCCGCTGAATACAAGTCAGTATTCTTTAACTACAGGGATCGATTATTACTGCATAGGCCTTTTACTTATAGGCGCAGGAACGGTTGCCACAGCTATAAATCTTGTGGTTACCATTATTTACTATAGAAGCCCGGGAATGAATCTTAAAACCATGCCCGTTTTTGTATGGATGATTTTAACAAATTCCATTTTAATCATCGCAGCTTTTCCTCCTTTAAATGCAGCTTTGGCGATGCTTTTAGTGGATAGACAATTACATGCCCACTTTTTTAATCCGAATGACGGAGGATCCGCACTGCTTTGGCAACACCTATTTTGGGGATTTGGGCATCCAGAAGTTTACATCCTCATTCTACCATCTTTTGGCATCTTATCCGAAGTATTTTCAGTGTATTCTCGCAAACCCATTTTTGGGTATTGGATCGTGGTGGGTTCAGGAATGTTAATTGCACTACTTGCTTTTGGCGTTTGGGTGCACCATATGTTTGCGGTTGGTTTGGGCTTAACCGTATATAGTTTTTTTGCAGCAAGCAGCATGTTAATTGGGGTTCCTACCGGGATAAAAATTTTTACATGGCTTGCGACCATGTGGGGCGGATCACTTCGTTTTACAACTTCTATGCTTTTCGCGATGGCATTTTTAGTAGAATTCACCATTGGCGGTCTGAGTGGAATCTCTTTCGCAATTGTACCAATCGATTGGCAACTAACAGATACTTACTATGTAGTGGCTCATTTGCATTATGTTTTTGTCGGCGGAAGTCTCTTTGGTTTGCTGTCTGGATTATTTTATTGGTTCCCAAAAATTACTGGTAGAATGATTAGTGAGAAATTAGGAAGATGGTTTTTTTGGTTATTTGTAATCGGATTTAACACCACATTCTTCATTCAACACGTACTCGGTGTAAACGGTCTGCCGCGTAGAGTCTACACTTTTGCAAACTTTAAAGGTTACGCCTGGATGAATATGCTCTCTACAATTGGGGCATTTCTTATGGGCTTTTCTGTGTTGTTTCTACTTTATATTTTGCACAAAAGCAGAAAAACAGGAAAAATTGCGAGCAATGATCCTTGGGCAGGATATACATTAGAATGGGCGACAACTTCGCCTCCACAATTAAAAAACTTTACAAAAGTTCCGCCAATCGCCACATTTAGGCCTTTAAGAGATTTAAGAAAAAAATTAGCAGATAAAAAGTGATATGGAAAATAAACTGATGATGAAATTGGTTATTGCCACAGAAGCCATCCTCTTCATATCGCTGGTGATTGCCTACGTGTACTTCGCCTTAAACTCCAATTTTGGCAGTCAATCTAAATCATTGTTAAACATTAAAGCGGAAAGTATCTTTACTATGGCGCTTTTTCTAAGCAGTTTTACACTTTATCTCGCAGAGCGAAATTATAAAAAAGGCAATTATAAAAACCTTAAAATTTGGATGATTGTTACGGTAATATTGGGCTTTACTTTTTTATCTGGTCAGGCAATAGAATATAAAAACTTACTTGCGGCCAACTTTACCATCAGCAATAATATGTTTGGTACCAATTATTTTACGTTGACCGGTTTTCATGCTTTCCATGTTATTGTGGGTTTAGTGATGCTTTGTATCCTTATTTATTTAATTTTTAAGGGAAATTTTAGAGATCATCAATCAAACGTTATAGAAACAATTGGTTTGTATTGGCATTTTGTAGATGTGGTTTGGGTAATTGTTTTTACACTAATTTATGTTTCACCCTATTTTATTAGATGAGCTAAATATGGAGAATCTATCAAGTTATTGGATGGTTGATTGGGGCGCAATTTTTTTAACGGTGTTTCTCACTTTCACATACTTTAAGTTATCGGCAGGAAAGTTTACAAAAGGATCAAGAAGTTATTTTTCAGCTTTGGTTTTGATGCTTTTAGTTACTACTTCGCCGCTACACTTTCTCGGTATGCGTTATTTATTAAGTGCTTATATGCTCGTTCATATTTTTTTATTGCTTATTTGTGGGCCGCTGCTGGTAATCGGCCTTCCTAAAGATCTTCCCAAATCCCATAAACTAACTACTGTCGTTTCTACAACTATGAACAATTGGCCATGGTTGGGATGGATTTCTGGAATAGGCACGATGTGGTTTTGGCACATTCCAATTGTCTTCGACGCGGTTTTTCCTATGCATCATAGCACTTTTAGCTTTAATCTGCTCCCTTTTTTACATACGGTAACGCTTCTTTTCGCAGGTGTATTATTCGCCTGGCCAATTATGGGCCCGATAAAGTCTTTGCGCTTACATCCATTATTGGGCATCGTTTATCTATTTACGGCTTGCATCGGTTGCTCCATATTGGGCCTGTACCTTACTTTTGCGCCGCCATCGTTATATGCACACTATTTTATGCCTGATGTGTACGGCTTCTCAACTATGATCTTAAAAAATTGGAACATCACGAGAAGCACAGATCAACAAGCAGCCGGCCTTATTATGTGGGTGCCTTGCTGTTTCATATACATTTGTGGTTGCTGCTACCTATTTTTTCATTGGATAAAAGACAAAGACATGCCAAAAATCAAAACGCCCATTTGGAAAGGAAGTTATTATGAGTAAGACAGCGGACGTAGGTGTAATGGATAGAGAGATTACCAACGATATTTTAATAGAACAGGTAAAAACCTGGACGGATGAAGCAAGACCACAAACGCTTCCCAAACCTACCTATTGGCCATTTTTTCTTGCTTTCGGATTTACATTTCTACTCTGGGGCATTCTAACAACGTGGATTATTTCTGTTGTCGGCTTTGTAACCATTGTTATTTCCATACGAGGATGGATAAAAGATTTAATCGATGAAACAAGAAAAAGAAATTAGCGAAGGAAGACGTAACTTCCTCTTGAAACTAAGTATTGGTTTGGGTGGTCTAGCTGCTTTAGGTGCCGGAATTCCGGTGATAGGAGCGCTGTTTAATCCACTTATTAAAAAACAAAAACAAACGTGGCGAGAGGTTGCCAAGCTAGGGGATTTTAAAATTGGAGATACCAGATTGGTTAAATTTACCAACGCAAATAATAACACATTGGCTGGAGAAAGCGATCAATCGGCCGCTTGGTTACGCAGAGATTCCGAAAAAAAGTTTACAGCCTTTTCCATTAATTGTACGCATCTAGGATGTCCAATTCGCTGGGAAGAAGGAGCGGATTTATTTATGTGTCCATGCCATGGCGGCGTTTACTATAAGGACGGCTCGGTAGCTGCTGGTCCACCACCGAAAGCTTTGGTGCAATATGAAGTGCGGCCGAAAAACGGTAACATAGAAATACAAACGGCCCCAGTACCCATTACAAAGATGATTTCCTAGCATGGCTTGGCTCAAAAAATTAAGTAATTATATAGAGGATAGAACTGGCATCGGCGCTGCTGTAAAGCCTTTGCTTAACCATTTAGTGCCGCCAAATAGCAAATGGAGCTATGTATTTGGAAGCGCAACGCTTTTTTGCTTCTTACTACAGGTTGTTACCGGAATTGGGTTAAGCTTTTTATACGAGCCTTCCTCTGCCAATGCTTACCACTCTTTGCAATACATTACCAATCAAGCTTTTTTAGGCAATGTGTTACGCGGCATCCATTTCTATGGCGCCTCCGGCATGGTGCTATTTGCGGGCATACATCTTATTAGGGTTTACATTACCGCAGCCTACAAATATCCGAGAGAAATAAATTGGGTAACGGGTGTTATTCTACTGTTTTTAACGGTTGCGATGGGCTTTACCGGCCAGCTATTAAGATGGGATAGCAATGGCGTTTGGAGCACGGTGGTCGCCGCACAACAAGCTGGTCGGGTGCCAATTATTGGAGATTATCTGGCCCGGGTGCTACTTGGTGGCTCAACCATCGGCGACAATACGCTGAGCAGGTTCTTTGCATTTCACGTATTCGCTATCCCGGCACTCATGTTTTTGCTTATAGGCTTGCATTTGTTTTTGGTAATTAGAAATGGCATATCAGAACCGCCAAAAGCCGGTCGTTTGGTAGATCCAAAAACATATAGGAAGTGGTACAGCGACATGCTTAAAAAAGTGGGCGTGCCATTTTGGCCAAATGCCGCTTGGCGAGATGCACTATTCGGCGCTTGCGTTGTTTTGGCAATTATTGGCTTAGCGATCGTTTTTGGTGCCCCCGCCTTAACAAAAGCGCCAGATCCATCCTCTATAAATGCTGTGCCAGAACCAGATTGGTATATGATTCCGTTTTTCGCTGTATTTGCCCTCATGCCCCCCAAAATCGGTTCGTACATTATCTTTTTCGGACCATTGTTTACCATTTTAATTTTTCTATCAGTTCCATTCATCTCCAACCGGGGCGAGCGTCACGCCATCAGAAGACCATGGGCAGTTTTCGGAGTCATAACTACATTATCTTTTATATTTGGCTTTATGTATTTGGGCTATCAGGCAGATTGGTCGCCACATTTTAATACGCCACCATTGGCAAATACCATGAAGTTTAAGCAAGTAAATTTAGAGCACGGCTTAAATCTCTTCTATAAAAAAGGTTGTCAGTATTGTCACCGAATAAATGGAGTTGGTGGCAAGCGCGGACCAGACCTTTCAAACGTCAGCAGGTCTTGGAATGAACAACAACTTAAAGTAATGATTACAAATGGCGCACTCAATATGCCTGCTTATGGAGGTATTCTTACCAAAGACGAGATGAACGATATTGTAAGTTTCTTGAAGACAAGAAAATAGGTTTAGGCAAGGTTTAAAGATTCAGATTAAAGCTGAGGTTTATGTTGAGGATAAAAATTATTTGGGCGCTTTAACACGCCATCCGCTGTATTTTTTTGGCAGAAAAGCCCAAAAAGATGCCGCTTCTGTCGTTAGCGCTTAACAAATGATTCAACGATAACATTGATGGCATAATGCTGATTTATCACGGCAATTTTTCTTGTCAAGGTTTAACTTAAAAAACTATTAATGTCTGCTAACTTTCTGCTTTTGCATACTAAGACCAAGACAACATGGATTTCAGCATTTTCAGGAGCTTGCCCACCTTTTTAAACGAAATTTTGTTCGTTGGAATTTCTTAAACAAAGATAAATCGGTCAAAAAATTGAAATGACTTCTTCCAAAACCAATCAAATTGACTGGATAATTAATTTTGGACTAAACACATTGTGCGGATTCAAATTTTGAATAAAAGGCCATAAAAAAAAAAGGGAGGTAGTTTAAACTACCTCCCATTTAATTCGTGACATTAATCGGTTTAAAACTTATCAAAAAATAATTTTGTCTCCACCTTATCGCCACCAATGGCGGTAGCTGCAGCTTTGTAATTACTTGTATTAATATTTTGTTCATTAATTGGATACCTCAAACGCACAGGAAAACCACTTTGTGCACTTGCGGGTGGTAATAACTTTGGAAAATCCAATCGTCTTTGCTCTATCCAGGCATCCCAACCTCTATTGTATAAAGCCAACCACTTTTGAATACCAATTTTTTCTTTGTAAGTAGCTGCTGCAGTTAAATAATTTGCCCCAGGGGTGGCTAAATAAATAGTTGCATTTGCATCAGAACCACCCCAATATTTTATTGAAGCGGTTACTCCTGCATTGTAATGCCCTATTGCAGTACCACCGACAGAAAAACCTCTCTCTACAGCTTCTGCCAAGTTAAGTTCTGTTTCAGAATAGCTTAAAAGCAGACTCGGATAATCCGGTGCTGTTAATGCAACTGCTGGTTTAGAAAATGTTGCATAGGCGCTACTTTCTCCAGGCGTACCTCCCGAATAACCTCCCGCTCCATCAACTGTGAGATAAAGTGGTAATCTAGGATCTGCTAATGATTTCAATTTATCTACCAATGTACTCGCTCCAACAAAATCCTTTCGCCCACTTTGCACTAAATCCACCCAAATTGGATTTGTGTTTGGGGGGCTACTTTGGTATCTGAACAAAGCGTTATCAGCCGCAGAAGTGAACGCATTTGGAGCTGCAGATTCCACTACAGTTTTTGCTTTTGTAGGGTCGGAATCCGCAATAGTGATTCCCATTTTTAATTTCAAAGTATTTGCAAACTTTTTCCAGCTTGTTACATCTCCACCATAAATGATATCGGCACCGCTAAAACTTCCGGCAGCAGGGTTTAATGCTGCAATATCTGCATCCAACCTAGTCAGCAAGTCGTAATATACTGTCTTTGCATCATCGTATTTTGGAAAAGTATTGGTAATGTCTAATGCTTGAGAATACGGAATATCACCATAAGTGGTTACTAAATAGTAAAAGGCATAAACCTGCATGATATCAGTGATGGCAATATCGTTTTTTAGCACTGCTGGATCAGCCACATCTTGAGCAACCTTTTTCTTGGTTTCATCAAAATTTTTAATCACAACACTGTAAAGCACATTCCAAAGATTATCTGGAATTGGCCGTGTGGTGAAATCGTAATTACTTTCATCTGTGTAGGTTGTTTCCTGCCACTGTTGCTCTACCAATCTAAATATATTGGAATTAACATTTGAGGAGGTTAATACATTAGATAGACTTCTCTGAGCATTGGTAAACAATGCAGATGAAGGTACATTAAGCGGGTTTTTTGGATCAACGTTTAAACTCGTCAAATCCTTAGTACAAGCCGACAAAATGAATATGGGTACAAAAATTAAAAATATCTTTTTCATTTTCCTGTATTTAGAATTTAAATTTTAAATTAAAACCTATAGTTCTGGTTGTTGGTTGGGCACCAACCTGATATCCTTGAATATTGCCAGAACTCAATCCTTCTTCGGGATCTGAATATGGTAGGTTCTTGTGTATAATCCAAAGATTTCGTCCTACTAGAGAAACATCAACTGCTTTTACAGGATTTAGTTTTGCAATGAAAGACTTTGGAAGCGAATAATTTAACACAGCTTCTCTTAGTTTGACAAAACTTGCATCGTATACAAACGCTTTATCTGGATTTATGCTATACCCTAAATTACCATAATTCGAATTGCTAATTCTAACTGTATTTGGTTTTCCATCTGCCGTAACTCCCTTGTTTAAGATCCCTCCACCGCTACTTAACGGATCTCTCGATGGATTGCCAAGTTCATTAAGCCCCGCAGTTTCAGGATATAAACCAGTGGCTAATCCATAATATAAATCTGCTGAGAATACATCGCCACCATGACGAATATCGACTAAGAAACTAAATGTTAAATTTTTATAAGTAAAGCTATTATTTATGCCTCCTATCCAATCTGCATTGGGATTACCGATGTTATTATTTGAAGTGGCGGTTTTTTCATAAAACCCATTTGCATCAATAACCTTCTGTCCTTGACTGTCATAAATAAAATCAGTTCCTCGTAGAATTCCAAAAGGTTGACCTAAGGAAGCGTTAGACGTAATTCCGCCTTGGAAAATGCCAAGTTGCAAATTCTGAGCTTGTTGTCCGGAATCGTCTTTAAATAATTCTGTCACTTTACTTCTTAACCTAGACCAATTGGCATTAATTTTCCAACTAAAATCATTAGTTCTTAGCGGTATACCATTCATCGAAAGCTCAAAACCCTTATTCTCTACAGTACCAGAATTAAGAAATTTCGAACTGTAACCGGTCGCTGTAGAAACGGTTACTGGCAAAATTTGATCAACCGTACTTGTTTTGAAATAAGTAGCGTCAAACCCAAGTCTATTTTTTAAGAATGACATTTCCAATCCTGCTTCATAACTATCGGTCCTTTCAGGCTTCAAGTTCTGATTGTTTTTAGTACCTCCAACAGCTACTTGAGCAGCAGATCCGAATGGCGGAATAATGGTATAAGTATCGGTAATGTTATAATAACCTGCATCGCTACCTACCTGAGCATAGTTAGCTCTCAATTTTCCATAAGATAACCAAGATTGATCTTTCATTAATTCTGAGAATACAAATCCTACAGAAACTGATGGATAATAATACACATTATTGCCTTTTGGCAACGTAGAAGAAGCATCTCTTCTGATCGTTCCATCTAAAGTTAAAAAAGTTTTATAAGAAAGGGTTGCACCGGCAAAAACACCATCTACCTCTCTTTTTCCCTCAAATTCTGTTGGCGCATTTGGTGTATTAACGGAGTTGGATAGCGCATATATTCCATCCACTATTAACCCTCCATTCGTAATTGCAGAAACGAAATTGTTTTGTTGTTTTCTGATGTTGGTTCCAAGAAGTGCTTTAAAGTTGAAATCTTCTGATATATTTTTATCGACATTGGCCAATAAATCAAAGTTTGTTTCGCTTACAGATTGATTAAATCTTGAATAATAAGGAACACCAACACTGCCTACTGATTTTCTTTCTTCTTGTAAAGTTGCATAACTATCCAACGAAACTCTTCCTGTGATATTTAGCCAATCTAAAGGTTTGTAGTTTAAACTCACATTTCCCAAATATCTATTTCTGGTGTCGCTTTCTACATTTGTAAATCTTACAAAATAAGGATTATCCCAATAAATAGGGGTAAGATTATCAGGATCTGCATAGTTCCACGTTGCGTTTTTACGACCAGTTCTGTAGTAAGCATCTTTCTGTTCTTTAACGTCGGTATTTACTTGCCACCATTCTCTAAAGTTGGTCAATACATTTCGTCCACTGGCACCATCATATCCAGTACCTCCTCTTCCAGAACCATTAATATTATAATAGTTAATGTTGGCACCGGCGGTAAGTTGCTTAGTAATATTATACGTACCCCCAAAGTTTATTATATTTTTATTGAGCTTAGAATTTGGTAGAATGCCTTGATCATTACTTCTATCAAACCCAAGTTTAAAGGTCCCATTATCTCCTCCGCCTGTCAACAGTATGTTTTGATTATTAGAGACTGGAGATTCAAAAAAAGTGGTAGGATCATTTGCAGCAGCTACCCAAGGGGTTGCTTTTTTATAGTTTGGAGAAGTTTTTTCAAAAGCATCCCATTGATAAACGAGCAAATTTGGATCAAACTTAGCTCCGTAAGAAGCATCTTCAGTTGTAGGGAAAACATAGTCCTTTGCGCCATCACCATTTACATCTCTGTAAAAAAATCTTCTGTAGTTTGCACTACCCACGGGGACATCCCTGTTTTCATAAAAGGCGCCGTAACCACCACCATATTCGTGTTGGTAAGTTACAAAGGTACTTTTATCTAGCATTCCTACGCTCAATCCGGTATTTACGACAATTCCTAACCCGTTACTTCCTTTTTTTGTTGTGATCAAAATTACTCCATTACTTCCCCTCGAACCATATAAGGCCGACGCCGCAGCGCCTTTTAAAACAGTTACAGATTCAATGTTGTCTGGATTTATGTCTGATGCAGGCGAACCATAATCATAACCGCCACCACCTTGGCTCTGACCAGATCTATTGGTATTTGAATTGTCTACAGGTACTCCATCTACGACAAACAAAGCCTGATTGTTTCCCGTAATAGATTTCACGCCTCTTAAAATTACATTTGTAGATGCCCCCAAACCATTGTTTTGCTTAACTTCTAAACCAGAAATTTTGCCAGATAAACTACCTAAAACATTAGTAGACCTGTTGTCACTCACCTCCGCACCCGAAACTTGCTGGGCAGCGTAGGGAACTTGGTTTCGCTTTCTTTCTAATCCGAATGCCGTAACGATTACTTCAGAAAGCTGCCTAGAGGAAGATACCAAAGAAACATTATAGGAATTTGCGCTAGAAATCAGCAACTCCTGCGAGATAAAACCTAAGTAAGAAATTACGAGGGTTGTAGAGTTTGATGGTAATTTCAAAGAAAACTTTCCGTCAGCACTTGTTTGTGTTGCTACGTTTGTTCCTTTTACTTTTACACTAACGCCCGGGATAGGAAGTCCATCCGCTTTGTCAGTTACCATACCAGAAACGGTACGGTCTTGTGCCAGTGCGGTAGACGCAAAGAACAGCAAGATAAATAAACTTTGTGCAAGTTTTTTCATACGATTTGAAGTTAAGTTAGTTGATTGAAGAGTTAATAAAAATAAATGTAAGGTAATGTAACAAAATCATTATACACAAATAAAATCAAAATATTTTCGCTTACGGTTAGTTAAATTTGTATCAATCAGCTATTTGTAATAAAATTTAAATATTTTAGTAAATGCCTTAAACACAGTGACAATCATTGTATAGAATTAAATTTATGCACTCGAAACCGCCTAATTATTTAAAGGCGGTGGTTTATCGGTCGAAGATGTATTTATCTATATTAATTTAAGCGCATTGACACACTGTCACAAATACTCCGATTAGGTGCTAATTGGCAGCTTATCGGGTTATGCTTTCTATCGTTAGCGTTAGCAGGGCGCAAATACAAAGGGAAATCATTTTGCAATCGGCCTTTTTACTTTTTTCTATTTATTACTTTTTATAGAGGAACGCTCAAACCGACCTTCGGCTCTTCGAGCTGTTAAACCGAGTGTATTTAAAATTGCGGCGCGCATAAATAAACTAAAACCTCCTCTTTCTGCCTTCCTTTTTACACGCTAAAACAAACGAAATTTTTTTAATAAAAAGACTATATTTGATTGAATTCTAACCGTATTATGAAAATAAATTCTTCGCAAAAATACTTTTTCGCGCTGGTCTTTTGCGCGTTGCTTATATCCTCAGTCCAGTTCGGCTGCAAGAAAATGGCAGATCCGATTTCCGAACCACCTGTAGACACGGTGAAAGTAGTAGATTATAGGCTGCCGAAAATTTTAGTTGTTACCACAGACAGTATTGTCGACGACCCAAAAGTGAACGGAAAAATAACCATCTCGCAATTTGACAAGACCTCTTTCGATGGCAGTCTGGGAATCGAATTAAGAGGCGCAACATCGCAAACTTTTCCAAAAAAATCTTACGGTTTAGAGATTCGAGATGCAAATAACAATGGTCTTTCTACCTCTTTACTTGGCCTACCAGCAGAAGAAGACTGGATTTTGTACGGACCATACAGTGACAAATCTCTAATTAGAAATGTGCTAATTTACGATCTTGCGCGCAAAATGGGCGATTATGCAAGTCGCACTGCTTTTGTAGAGCTTACAGTCAATAGAGAATATAAAGGCATTTATGTCTTGATGGAAAAACTGAAGAGAAATGAAAGCAGAATAAATATAGACAAATTGAAATCTAGTGAGAATAGCGGCGAAGATGTAACAGGGGGTTACATTTTAAAAATAGATAAACTTGCCGGAAACAATGTTGGCAGCGGATATAATAGCGAAAATTCTTTTTCTTCGACCGTAACACCCATAGGCGCTTCCGCAGATCAGAAAATTAATTTTTTATACGAATATCCGAAAGCTAAAGACATAACCGCTGCCCAAAAAACTTACATTTCCAATTATATCGGCGATTTTGAAAAATCACTTAATTCTACTGATTTTGCCAATCCATCTCTTGGTTATGCGGCATACATCGACGTTCCGAGCTTTATAGACTTCTTCTTATTAAACGAACTGTCTAACAATGTAGATGGGTATCGTTTAAGCACTTTTCTTAACAAAGACAAAAACGGAAAACTTAAAGCAGGCCCCATTTGGGATTTCAATCTGGGTTTCGGCAATGCAGATTATTGTGGCGGCGGCAGCAGCGACGTATGGGCCTATAAATTTAATGACCGCTGTTCTGCAGATGGAAATTTAGTTCCGTTTTGGTGGAGCAAATTGCTTGAGGATCCAAATTATGTAGTCAAATTGAAAGCACGATGGAATGAACTAAAAGCAGGTCCGATGGCACAAAACGTTTTGTTGGCTAATATAGACGGATATGCAAATGTGCTTTCGAAAGCGCAGGTTATAGATAAAAATTTTGCTAAATGGCCAGTGTTGGGCGTTTATGTGTGGCCGAATAATTTTATTGGCACTAATTACGACAGCGAGGTCAATTATGTTAAAACTTGGCTAACAGACAGGATTACCTGGATGGACGGCGCAATTAATACTTTATGATGGTGTTGAGCATTTAAAGTTGAAAGTCGTGGCGCTTATGGAATTATAGCAAACAATCTTCTCAACTTTGCAACGTAAATACGATTTCCTTGCATTCGGACATCATACAATCTGTTAAAACTTAATTACTAAAGGGTAGCTTGTACCATTTCCCGTTCTAAAAGTGATGAAAGTTGACGGTTGCGACCTGAAAATCATGTTGCATAAAACGCTGTCTTGATAGGGTTTTTAGGGTATTTATCTGACTTCTCTGCCTATTCCTCAATCGATTTTCTTATTTTGTATCCGCACTGCATTCAATATCGCCAATAGGGCTACACCAACATCGGCAATAACGGCCTCCCATAATGTGGCAATACCGCCGGCGCCCAATGCCAGCACTATAATTTTTATCCCCATGGCCAGAGCTATATTTTGCCAAACGATGTTTCGGGTAAGTTTGCCAATTTTAATGGCCGTCCAAATTTTAGACGGCTGATCGTTCTGGATCACAATGTCGGCCGTTTCTATTGCCGCATCGCTACCCAAACCGCCCATGGCAATTCCGGCATCTGCAAGGGCAATTACGGGGGCATCGTTTATACCATCGCCCACAAAAGCAATGCGTTTATTTTGATCTATCAACGTTTGCAAGTGCGCCACCTTATCTTCTGGCATCAAACTACCGTATGCCTGATCGATGTTTAGCACGCGTGCAACCTCATCTACCACCATTTGTTTGTCGCCGCTAAGCATAACCGTTTTGATGCCCAGCTTTTGTAATTTTTCGATGGCAACTTTTGCATCTTCTTTAAGCTCATCAGCGATGGTGATGTAGCCCACATATTCATCATCGACTGCTAAAACTACAATTGTTTCCTTTATATTTTCTAGCGACTCGTCAAATCTGATCCCGAATTTCTTAAGTAATTTTAAGTTTCCGGCAAGGATGCGCTTTCCATTTATCTCAGCCTGTAAGCCATAACCAGCTAGCTCATGTACCTCTTTAATTTCTACCTGTTGCTTCGATTTACCTACGTAATCTTCTATTGCTTTGGCAATCGGGTGAGTAGATTTACTTTCTATAGCTGCGGCATACTTCAGTAACGTCTCCTCATCGATGCGTTCTGCATAAACCTTTTGTACCTTAAAAACGCCTTTTGTTAAAGTTCCGGTTTTGTCCATTACAACGGTGTCAATTTTTGTCATGACATCTAAAAAATTGCCTCCTTTAAATAATATGCCATGTTTAGATGCAAGTCCGATGCCGCCGAAATACCCTAGCGGAATAGAAACCACCAAGGCACAAGGACAACTAATTACTAAGAATACCAGGCTACGATAAAACCATTCGTGGAACTGATATTCGCTCACGATAAGCATCGGTAAAAGCACCAATAGCACGGCCAGGGTAAACACAATGGGTGTGTATACTTTTGCAAAACGGGAGATGAAAAGCTGTGTTTGCGATTTTCGGGCCGTCGCATCCTGCACCATCTCCAAAATTTTACTCAACTTACTGTCTTTAAAATTAGCGGTTACTTTAATTTCGGCAACGGCATTTAAATTAATCATACCTGCGTAAACGGTATCACCTTTTATTTTCTCATCAGGTTTACTCTCGCCCGTAAGCGCAGCGGTATTAAACGTGGCTTTCGCCGACATCA
Organism: Pedobacter sp. UYEF25; assembly: GCF_054061655.1. Lineage (NCBI taxonomy): Bacteria > Pseudomonadati > Bacteroidota > Sphingobacteriia > Sphingobacteriales > Sphingobacteriaceae > Pedobacter > Pedobacter sp. UYEF25. The sequence continues at coordinate 71,996 of NZ_JBSSEL010000005.1, forward strand.
TTTCCCCATCTAACGCTACTTTTTCTCCCGCTTTTATATGGATAATCTCTCCCATTTGAACTTCTGTTGGAGTTACCGTAATAAATTGTCCATTTCTCATTACCTCCACCACGTCTGGCCGAACATCTAACAGCGCTTTAATACTTTTCTTTGCGTTTCCAACGGCCACATCTTGAAACCACTCGCCAATGGAATAAAAAACCATCACCGCTACGCCCTCGCTAAAAGAACCTATGGCGAACGCGCCGATCGTGGCAACGCTCATCAGAAAAAATTCGTTAAAAAAATCAAATCGAATCGCTTTTCGAAAGGCCAAATTAAAAACATTGTATCCTGCAAGGAGCAGCGCAATTCCAAATACAATTAAATTTATGATAAGACCGAAGGTAACCTGAAAACCAAAATGCATCACTTGCGTAACACCCAATATTGCCAGGGCTAAGATCAGTGGCCAATGGTTTAGCCAACCATCTGTTTCGCCCCCGTGGCTGTGCCCATCATCTTCACTATGGGTTTGTTCATTTCCACAACAATCTTTTTGAGGTTTCGGTCGGTCGGTTTTTTGAATTGATTCCAATGTGATAATTTAAGTAGATTGTAAAATAGAATGGCCGAATTTAAAAACATTTTCTATCGATTAATAATTTTGCCTGAATGATTTAAAAAGTGGAAAAGGTCGCTAGCTAATAGAATCTGTGCCGACAACATCTTTAATTCACGCCGTTTATTTTCTACTCACCAATTGCTCCTCGCCAACTTCTGCACACAATTAAACCTCTATTTAGATTTAGATAAAACCTATTCAACATGTTTATGTTTTTTTTAATAGAAGAACAATTGTATGTTTTCAGATATCAACACAAATTATGAAAGAAATGAGCACAAAGAAAGAGATGAGGGCGATGCGACTTAATGCCTACGGATCAGTAGATCAATTAAAGTTAGAAACCATACCTGTTCCTGAACCAAAAGATAAAGAAATATTGATAAGAGTGCATGCTGCGGGAATTAATCCGGTAGATTGGAAAATTATTGAGGGAAAAGCTAAGGATAGATTTCCAATGAAATTGCCCGTAACGCCGGGCTGGGACCTTGCCGGTGTAGTAGAAGCAGTTGGCAAAAGTGTTAAATCATTTTCCATCGGGGACGAGGTTTTTTGTAAGCCAGATCTAGATAGAGAAGGGGCGTATGCAGAATTTATTGTAGTCCAAGAAAGCATCGTTTCTTCTAAACCAACAAACATTTCGTTTACAGACGCAGGCGGCATCCCCTTGGCGGGATTAACTGCTTGGCAAGGATTGTTTCAATACGGAAACCTTAAAAAAGGAGAAAAAGTATTAATTCATGCAGCATCTGGTGGCGTGGGTTCATTAGCTGTTCAATTTGCAAAAAGTAAAGGCGCCTACGTAATTGGAACTTGCTCTACTGACAATGTGAGTTTTGTTAGCAAACTTGGTGCGGATGAGGTGATTGACTATACCAAAGAAAACTTTGAGAAGGAGCTAAAGGAAATCGATCTGGTTTTGGATACCATTGGAGGCGAAACCCAAGAAAAGTCGTTGCTGGTTTTAAAAGAGGGTGGTAGGTTAATTTCTATCGTAGGTGTTTCAGTAGAACAAGAAGCAAAGGCAAAAAACATCAGGGTGGAAGCATTTATGGCTAAATCTAATAAAGGTCAATTAGACGAAATTGCCGCTTTAATACAAGATGGTGCTGTAATTCCAAATGTTAGCGGCGTTTTTAGTTTAGAGGAAGCGCCTCAGGCATTGCGTGAAAGCGCAAATGGACATGTGCGTGGAAAGCTAGTTTTGAGGATTTTTTAAACCTTTAGCACTAATCTATTCGGACTGAACATTACAGCTTTTTGTTTTGTTTATCGTATAAAAAGTAAAAACCCAGCTTGTTGCTGGGTTTTTGCAATTAGCGCTAATACTTTTATCCAATTTAATAGAGTCGATTTTTATTGAACTAATTGATAAAGTTGGGTTGAGAAATTCTATTTTACGCCAAACCACAACAATCACAAGTTATTAGAAAACAAGCTTCGCATTCTGATGTTTTGATGATGGCAATTGTAACTATATTTGCAAAAAGCACCTTATATTTTTTCTAAAATGCGAAAAAGGATTATCCGCGTAAATTATTTAAAATTATTAGTCACCTCAATTTTGGTAAGTTTGGCATCGGCGCTGCTTGCTGCTTCCTTAAAGGGCATCACCGCAAAATACGAAGACCTTATCTTCCATAGAGCATCTGAAATTCCTCTAATATTTATTATTCTTCCATCCGTAGGCATAACAATTATCTATTTTTTAAGAAAATATGTTTTTAGCGGAAAGCAGAATAAAGGCATTAAAGAAATTTACCAAACGCTCGACAATCGAAAAAACTCCTTACCGGCGTATAAAATTCCTTCTCATTATTTTAATGGGTTTTTAACCATTATTTTCGGTGGGTCCACCGGCGTAGAGGTTTCCACCGTTGTTGCCACCGCAGCAGTTGGCGCTTTAGCTCAAAGAAAGACAGCAATAGCCAATATTTACAGAACCGAATTGGTTTGTGCCGGAGTAGCGGCTGGAATCGCAACATTATTTGGCAGTCCAATTGCAGGTTTTTTGTTTGCTGTAGAAGTAATTGCTAAACGAAAAATAACGATGACGCTTCTTATCAGTTGTGCTACATCTGCGTTGGTTTCTTGGGCATTACTACTATTAATTGGGGGTAAACAGCTGTTTAGTTTCAATGTAACTTCTTGGGGAAACCACGCCATTCCATATTTCATTATTCTGGGGATTTTGTGCGGCTTGTTGGCTGTATATTTTACAAAAATGGTGATATGGATAAAATCAGTCTTCGCAAAAATTAGCAATAATTTCATACGCGTAAATATTGGTGCACTGTTGGTCGGGCTGTCAATTTTCTTTCTTCCTCAACTCTATGGCGATAGTTATCATGCCATCCCAGAATTGATGAGAACGGTAGCGCATCAGCCGTTATCGGTAGCGCTGGGTGCAACTTTACTTGCTATTGTATTGTTTAAACCTTTGGTTGCTTCTCTAACATTGGGTGCTGGTGGCGACGGAGGTGTTTTCGCACCGAGCATTATTTCTGGCGCTGTATTGGGCATGTTGACAGCCACATTTTTAAACCACTGTTTTAACACAGATTTGATCGTGTTAAATTTTGCTTTAGTGGGCGCGGCAGCTGTTTTAAGTGCAGCCATTCATGCACCGTTAACTTCTGTGTTTTTAACCTGCAGTCTCGTTGCAGGAGGTTATTTGCTATTTATCCCTATTTTAATTGGAAGTTTTATAGCCAAGTATGCTGCTCAACTAATTTGCAGGTATACAGTGTATAGTTATGTACCGAAAGTAAGTTCGTCATGAAGCACATCGAAAATTGGTTTAAAATTGATGCTCTGCTCAAAAAATCTCTTTACAGCCTCTGTAATTAGGGGCAAATCGGTAAAGCAATAAAACTTTGATGTTCGCTTGACACAAACGAGTAGCTCTTGTTTGTACTTTTTTGTACAAACACCTAAAGTTCCGTACCTTTACAGCTTAAAGAATGGCTTACTTAGCCTTATTTTAAGAGATATGGAAGACGAAATTAAATTGTTGGAAGATACTGTAGCAAGCGATTATAAATATGGCTTCGTTACCGACATTGAAACCGACATTATCCCTAAAGGACTTAGTGAAGATGTGGTTCGCCTCATTTCGGCAAAAAAAAACGAGCCAGAATGGATGCTTGAATGGAGGTTAAAAGCGTATAGACATTGGTTGAAAATGGAAGAGCCGGCATGGGGTAATTTGCATCATCCACCAATAAATTACCAAGACATTATCTATTATGCTGCGCCAAAGAAAAAGCCCACACTAGATAGTTTGGATGAAGTAGATCCAGAATTACTTAAAACTTTTGAGAAATTAGGCATTTCACTTAACGAACAAAAACGATTAAGCGGAGTTGCGGTAGATGTCGTAATGGACAGTGTATCTGTTGCGACTTCTTTTAAAAAGCAGCTTTTCGAAATTGGAGTAATTTTCTGTTCTATAAGTGAAGCCATTCAAGACTATCCAGACTTGATTAAAAAATATATGGGCTCTGTAGTGCCTGCGGCGGATAATTATTTTGCGGCTTTGAACTCTGCTGTGTTTACCGACGGATCTTTCTGTTTCATCCCGAAAGGTGTTCGTTGCCCGATGGAGTTGTCTACTTATTTTAGGATAAACGCAGAAAACTCTGGTCAGTTTGAGCGTACCCTCATCGTCGCCGAAGATGGCGCGTATGTAAGTTATTTAGAAGGATGCACCGCACCAATGCGCGATGAAAATCAATTGCATGCTGCCGTAGTGGAACTTGTTGCAGCAGAACGAGCAGAAATTAAATATTCTACCGTTCAAAATTGGTACCCTGGAGATGAAAATGGAAAAGGTGGCATTTACAACTTCGTAACAAAACGGGGAATATGTGCCGGCGATTATGCTAAAATTTCATGGACTCAAGTAGAAACTGGCTCATCCATCACTTGGAAATATCCAAGCGTAATATTAAAAGGAGATTATACCATCGGTGAGTTTTATTCTGTTGCTTTAACAAACCATTTTCAACAGGCCGATACTGGAACAAAAATGATTCACTTAGGGAAAAACACCAAAAGTAGGATTGTTTCGAAAGGCATCTCTGCAGGTAAAAGTCACAACAGTTATAGAGGTCTCGTTCGTGCATCAAAAAACGCAACGAATGCCAGAAATTACTCGCAATGCGACTCTTTATTGCTCGGTGACACCTGTGGCGCACATACATTTCCATACATAGAATCTAAAAACCCAACAGCCATCATAGAACATGAAGCAACGACTTCAAAAATTGGCGAAGACCAAATGTTTTACTGTCAACAACGGGGAATATCTCCAGAAGCAGCTGTAGCAATGATCGTTACCGGCTTCGCAAAGGAAGTGATGAATCAGCTGCCAATGGAGTTTGCCGTAGAGGCGCAGAAACTGCTTGCCATTAGTTTAGAGGGTAGCGTAGGTTAATTTTTTACAACAAAAGAAAACACAAACATGTTATTATCAATAGAAAACCTTCACGCTTCAATAGAAGGTAAGCAAATATTAAAGGGCATCAATTTGGCCATTAAACCGGGCGAAATACATGCCATAATGGGCCCAAATGGCAGCGGTAAAAGTACCCTGGCTTCTGTACTCTCGGGTAGAGAAGAATATGAAGTTACAGAGGGTACCGTTCAATTCGATAACGAAGAATTACTTGGATTATCGCCAGAGGTTAGGGCTCGGAAAGGCTTGTTTTTGGCTTTTCAATATCCTGTTGAAATTCCAGGCGTAAGTACCACAAATTTTATAAAAACTGCGGTAAACGAAAAGCGTAAACATAATGGACAAGAACCTTTAGATGCTGTTTCGTTTCTAAAGCTAATGAAGGAAAAAATTTCTCTAGTAGAAATTGATAAATCTTTGTTAAGCCGTTCCATTAATGAAGGTTTTTCTGGCGGAGAAAAAAAACGCAATGAGATTTTCCAAATGGCTATGTTAGAACCCAAACTTGCCATTTTAGATGAAACAGATTCTGGCCTTGACATAGATGCGTTAAGGATTGTGGCCAACGGTGTGAACAAATTGCGCACACCAGAAAGAGGCGTAATCGTGATTACCCATTACCAACGTTTGCTGGATTACATTCAGCCAGATTTTGTTCATGTATTGGTGAACGGCCGGATTGTAAAATCTGGAACAAAGGAATTGGCTTTGGAACTAGAAGAGAAAGGCTACGATTTTATTAAAGATGAAATTGCATTGGCGTCTGAACGCGTTGAATCATAAAACATTAAAAGCAGTATGGAGAACATTGATTTAAATTATTTAGAGACAAAATTTTCGCAGCTTCAGGCTTCTAATGGAACGGATACGATCAGTCAAATTCGTGAACACGGCTTTGCAGATTTTAACCAAGTCGGCTTGCCAAGTTACAAAAATGAAGAGTGGAAATACACCAAGGTAAAAAACCTTTTTAAGCAAAAGTTTTCCCTCTCGGGCCATGCGAACATGCCGCGCATAAGCATTGCAGATGTAGACGCCATTCGTTTGCCAGGTTTTGAAAAAGCCAATGAACTTGTTTTTTTAAACGGAAAATTTTCGCCAGCGCTTTCTACCGTGCGCTCAGCAGCAACCGAGTTGGTAGTACTCTCTTTAGATGAAGCCGCAAAAGGCGAATATAAAGCGTTGGTGACGGAACACTTAGATAAAAGCAGTTCTGTGATTAAAGATGGGTTACAAGCACTAAATACTTCATTCATTAATGAAGGTGTGTTTATTTATGTACCGAAGAATAAAATGGTAGAACGCCCGGTTTATTTTTACCACATTACCGACGCTAAAGAAAACTATACACTTGCGCAGCCAAGAAGCCTACTATTTATATCGGAAAACACAAAGCTGCAAGTGGTAGAAAGTTATGCCACTTTGGGATCGTTAGAAAGCTTTACCAACGAAGTGATGGAAATAGTGGTGAACGCAAATGCCATTTTAGAACATTACAAAATTCAAAATGACGCTCCTACAGCAAACCAGGTGAATACGACGCACATCAGGCAAATTGGAAAAAGCTACGTCCATACTTTTACACTAACGCTAGATGGAGGAACGGTTCGAAACAATACCCACATCATGATGGAAACCGAAGGAAACGAAGGGCACATGTATGGCTTGTATTTGGTAAAAGGCAAAACGCATGTAGATAATCACACGCTAGTGGACAATATGAAGCCTAACTGCTTTAGTAATGAGCTCTACAAAGGCATTATGGATGAGCAATCTACAGGAGTTTTTAGCGGAAAAATAATGGTGAGACAGGATGCGCAGAAAACAAATGCCTATCAATCAAATAAAAACATCTTGCTATCCGATGAAGCAACAATAAATACAAAGCCTCAATTAGAAATTTTTGCCGACGATGTAAAATGCTCTCACGGTTGCACCATTGGTCAACTGGATGAAGAAGCACTTTTTTACTTAAGATCACGCGGCATTTCTAAACCGCTAGCAACTTCTATGTTGTTGCAGGCTTTTGCTGCTGATATTTTAGAGCAAGTGAAACTGCCTGCTTTGCGCAATTACGTAGAAGACCTTGTTATCGACAGACTTACAATAAATTAATAATGGAAGAAACACTCACAGCGCCGAAAATTTTTGATGTAGAAACGGTTAGGAATATGTTTCCTATTCTTTCTAGAGAAGTGCATGGCAAACCATTGGTTTATTTGGATAATGCTGCTACCTCTCAAAAGCCGCAGGTAGTTATCGATGCAATATCAGATTATTACAGCAACTACAATGCGAACATTCACCGCGGCATACACACTTTGGCAGAAGAAGCAACCGCTGCCTACGAGGCGACACGTGTTTGTGTTCAGAAATTTATTGGCGCTGCAAACGTAGAAGAGATTGTTTTTACAAGAGGTACTACCGAGGGAATTAATTTAGTTGCCTATACCTGGGGAAAACAAAACGTAAGCAAAGGCGATGAGATTATCATTTCGGAGATGGAACACCATTCTAACATTGTTCCATGGCAGATTTTGTGCGAGGAAAAAGAAGCATTCCTTAAAATTATTCCGGTAACTGATGATGGAGAGCTGCTTTTGGATGCGTATGAGAACATGCTTTCTCCAAAAACGAAGCTAGTTTCTATTGTACATGTTTCAAACAGTTTAGGTACCCTCAATCCTGTTAAAGAAATGATTGAGGCAGCGCATAAAGTTGGCGCGGTAGTTTTGGTAGATGGCGCGCAGTCTTCGGTACATTTAGATATTGATGTGCAAGATATGGACTGCGATTTCTTTGCATTTTCTGGGCATAAAGTATACGGACCAACTGGTATCGGCGTGTTATATGGTAAAAAGAGTTTGTTAGAAAGCATGCCAGTATTTATGGGCGGTGGCGAAATGATCAAAGAAGTGAGTTTCGAAAAAACCACTTATAACGATCTTCCCTACAAATACGAGGCTGGAACTCCAAATATTGCTGATACCATCGCACTAAAAACCGCTTTAGATTTCGCATCAACTTACGGAAAACAAGCTGCTCGTGCACATGATGAAAAATTGCTTGCTTATGCAACGGAGCGTTTGGCCTCAATACCTGGCTTACGCATTATTGGAAGTGCAAAAAATAAAATAAGCGTGATTTCTTTTGTGATAGAAAATATCCACCCACAAGATATTGGCGTTTTATTAGACAATCAGGGAATTGCACTTAGAACTGGGCACCATTGTACACAGCCTTTAATGAAACGTTATGGTCTTCCGGGCACTGTTCGGGCCTCTTTCGCCATTTACAACACCATAGAAGAGGTAGATAAATTGGTTTTAGGCTTGCAAAAAGCCATAAAAATGCTAACGTGAAATGAGTGTAATAACAATAAAAGAAAAAGAAGCAGAGATTGTAGATGCATTTTCTTGGTTCGAGACCTGGGAAGAAAAGTACGAGTACATTATAGAGCTCGGAAAAAAGCTTGCCCCGTTAGAAGAGAAATTTAAGTTGGAAGAAAACACCATTAAAGGTTGCCAATCTACCGTTTGGTTGGTTGCCGATTTTAAAGAAGGAAAAGTTTTTTATCAAGCGAGTAGCGAGGCGATTATTGTAAAGGGCCTGGTAAGCATGCTTATTTCGGTATTGACCGGGCAGACACCAGATCAAATATTGGAAGCAAAATTAGATTTTATCAATGAAATTGGCATGATGTCACACTTGGCGCAGACCAGATCTAATGGCTTAGTGGCTATGATTAAACAGATTAAAAACTACGCATTGGCATATAAATCAATCAGTGAAACAGAAAAAACAGCATTATGATAGCGGCCGAAGAATTGAAAGAAAAAATAATTGAGTGTTTACAGACAATTTTCGATCCAGAAATTCCAGTAAGCATTTTTGAGTTAGGATTAATTTACGAAATAAATATTCTGCCTTTAAACAACGTTCAGATCAACATGACGTTAACGGCTCCGAGCTGTCCTTCTGCACAAGAAATTCCGGTGGAAGTGGAACAAAAAGTAAGAGCGGTTGAGGGAGTGGCAGATGTAGATGTCGCCGTTGTTTGGAGTCCACCTTGGGACAGAACTATGATGAGCGAATCGGCACAGCTTGAACTGGGCTTTTTGTAGCTTTTAAATCCATTTAATAAGAATGCAAGCATGAAAATTACTGCACAAGAGGAATACGGTTTACGAATACTGCTTCGAATTGCACGGAGCGATGATGAAAAAAACACCAGTATCCAAGCGTTGAGCGAATTAGAAGGCTTGTCTCATGCCTATGTGGCAAAGTTGACGAGAATTCTTCGAAAAGGTGGGTTTATAAATAGCACTCCCGGCAATATTGGCGGATATATTTTGGCAAAATTACCTGAAGAAATAAATGTAAATACCGTATTAAAACACTTAGGTGGCTCGCTGTTTAGCAAAGAGTTTTGCGGTGATTACAATGGAAATGTAACGATGTGTACCAACTCTGTAGATTGCTCAATCAGGTCGTTATGGAAAAAAATCCAGTATTCTGTAGATCAAGTATTGGATCAAATCACTTTGGCAGAATTGATCGGATCAGAAAAAACTTCCGATAACTTACTTAAACAGTTCTCTTCCTAAATAAGTTAGCGATTAAAACTTCGTTGAAAAAAGCAGGTTAGTTCTTAAATCTTGAACTAACTTGCGCTAAATATCGTCCAATTTTTTTATCCGGCAAAATCTAACCAAGAGCTATCTTGGGCATAATCCTCAACAACCGCCGTGGTGTTTTCGAAATGAAATGAACTAATTAATGCTGCGACTTCTTGTTTAACCATAGTGATACAATTGTCGACCAAATCTTTTCTAAAGCCTTTTTCTTGAAGTTCTAATACGTACCCTACGCATACTACCCTTCCTAAGACTCTTCCTAAATCGATTAATTTACGTTGAGAAAGCTGGCTGTTAATTGTAAAGCTTAAACTTTCCTTAAAATACACACATCCTTGCGCAGTTTGATCAAAACTTTTAAGAAAGCTAAACAAATTTGATTCTTTTTGCTTTTTCATAGATCTGGTTACAATTTCTGCAATTTGCCCATAGAGCATCTCGTTCGATCCTTCAAATATTTGGAATGGCCTGCTATCCATAATACCGCGGCCAGCAATGTGGTCTATTTTATAGCCTTGAGCACCAGATAGCTGCATAAGCAGCTGCGCAGATTCTTGCATTAAATCGGTCACCACAGCCTTCATCGTATTTGCTTCTAATCCCTCTGTAGCCAAATTATGCGCTATACCGCTTATTTTGCTACTCCTTGTGCACATCGCAGAGCAGATGGTAAAAGCAGACTGTATCCTTGCCAATTGAAACTGAACTTGGTCTATTGCCAATAGATTACCTGTACCCACTATCCTACTTCGGCAATGGCTCGTTGCCTCATCCAACATGCGTTTGATAAAACCCATACCCATCCCTGGGAACTGCAATCTGCTTCTATGCAAAATATCCAGCATCATTTTTATGCCGGTTGTCTCTGGCTCTAACCTATAATTTTTGGGCACTTCAATATCTACAGTATTTAGCCCATAGGGGATCATGTAAAGACCTGGGTTTTTAAACAATTCCTCTACAACAATTTTTTGCTTTTCATTAGAAACGTCTGCAATAAAAAAATCTATATCTCTCGCTAGGTCGCCGCCATCTAACTGCTTGCGCGATGCAATAAGCCAAAAATCGGCCATTCCTGTTAAACCCTGCCAATGCTTGGTGCCCTTAATTTTATAGCCATTTTCTGTTTCGGCGTTGTACGACTTCATGCTTAAGGCATCACTGCCATAATCAGGTTCGGTTATCATTAACCCTCCCATATTTGCATCTTCCAAAAAACGCCTAAAAATTGGGCCTTTAACATCGTTATTGGCGTATTTAGAAATCGGTTCTAAAAATAATGCGATGTTAATTCCAAAGGTCAGTGAGAGCCCAAGAGACTCGTAAGACGCTGCTGCCAAAATGCCAAGGCATTCTTTTACAACACTTCCACGACCGCCAAATTCTACAGGGATGGCCACAGATAAGGGCTTATTAGCCATAATACCGCTCAAAATCTCAGGAGGTAAACCTCTTTCTAAACTTAATGCATCGATATCTGATTTTTCGTGAAATAAATATTTTAAAGATGTTTCAAAATCGTTTAAAAACGATGTAAAATTATTTGGTGATGCATTCATAAATAGGTTAGTATGATGGTAAATGGTAATGTATAAAAAGGCTTTAAGAATTAAACATAAAACCTAACTGATTTTGAAGATTCTACTTAAATCCCCGTCTTTAACTTTTAAATGATTAGAATTTTTATCAAAAGTACAATTTTAGTATAAAATTGTACTATTATATACGTTTAACCAACTAGAAAAGTTTTGCCTACATAAATTTGTTTTTGTTGGTATTTATTTAAACGCTGTAACGAACTGTGAGGGTCATCTACGCTAATCAAATGTGTATTAGATGCATTATTCATCCAGATCGACGTCCATTATGAACATTGACAAAATTACAAAGCAAGCATTACAATTGTTTAAAAACCCTCTTTTATTCGCAACTATTATTTGGTAGACCATGCCTAACTTCGTGAATATAACTAATTATTTGCCCTTTATGTTTCAAACTCCTCGAATTGCCAAAGTACAATTATTTTTTAATTGTATTTAAGTTTTTGCTAACAGAAAAACGTCCAATTCCTTTCGAACGGCACATTCAGATGTCATGATAAAGCTGTTCGTCTAACTTAGCTTTCCGCTATGTAACCATCGTTTTTGTTTCTAGATTTACCTTTCATAGTTGCAAGCAGATAATAGATCGCAACGATTTTCTACTAGAATGTTTTCCTAATAAATTGTTATTATTTTCCCTATAAATCTGTAAACATTTGTAAAATTCAATGACAAATCATATAAATTTACCACATCGGTGACTTTAGAACGAGATCCTAACCATGACAACCATTTTTCTTAATTTTCTTTCATTTGTTTGCTTGCTCTTTCTAACCACAGAATTAAGTCTGGCGCAACAAAAGACCTCTAAGGCAAAAGAACAAATGAATGCTGCACTTTATATGGAAAAAAAACTATCCGAAACCAGCAATGTAAATATGAGTACTTTGGGTATTGAAGACGGACTTTCTAATAATTCAGTGAATAAGAAGTTTAAAGAGAAATTTGGACACATTTGGTTTAGACCGGACGATGGGGTAAACAGATGCGATGGCTATGAATTTAAAATATTTACAAATGCTCGAAACAACACGTCATCTATCATTTCCAATCGAATAATTTGTTTAGCAGATGATGAAGAAGGGAATATTTGGGTTGGCACCAATAGCGGCTTAAGCATCTATCACAATTATAGTCCGCAACAGTGTAAAGCTTTTGGGATTTCTGACCCGTCAAAACATGCCGGTTCTAAAGTTGTTCAGTCTGCCTTTGATGGGAAGCCTAACCAGCAATGGCTTATTCTTCAACAATAATTTTCACGAAACTTTAAGCATTGATTACAATGACGTTTAAAAACCTTTTCTATAAATTTCTTTTGGTCAACTCATTTACTTGCTTGCTAGCGTTTTCTGCTCGTGGTCAACAACAAATAACGGGTAGCTCTTCTAGCACAGCTCCATTGATTACCATCATCGTGACTGCAAACCAAACCTATCAAACCATTGATAATTTTGGCGCATCAGACGCCTGGTCTTTCCAATTTCTAGGAAACTGGCCGGAGTCAAAAAAAGAGGCAATTGCAGACTTGCTTTTTAGCACAGACACTACATCTACGGGGCAACCTAAAGGAATCGGCCTTTCCTTATGGCGCTATAATTTTGGTGCAGGCAGCGCGCAACAAGGCATGCAAAGTGGAATTAAAGATGAATGGCGAAGGGCTGAATCTTTTTTAGATGCAAACGGAACTTATAACTTTGATAGGCAGGCGGGCCAAACCTGGTTTCTAAAGGCTGCGAAAGAAAGAGGAGTCAATAACTTTTTAGGTTTTTTTAACAGCCCGCCGGTAACATTTACGAAAAATGCCAAGGCCTTTTCGTCTGATGGTTCTTCTAACATTTCAGAAAAATCCTATCCTGCCTTTAGTCACTATATTGCAGAAAGCCTAAAAGGCATCAGGCAAAAAACAGGTATTCTTTTCGACTATCTAAGCCCGGTAAATGAGCCACAGTGGGACTGGAAAGATGGTGGACAAGAAGGCAACCCGTACACCAACGCTGAAATTTACGCCCTGGTGAATAACTTAAATGATACCTTAAGTGCTCAAAACTTAGCTACAAAAATTTCTGTTACAGAAGCAGGGCAGCTTGACTATCTAATTGGGGCAAAAGACAAACAAAGCCGCGGAAACCAAATAGATGCTTTCTTTAATCAAAAATCAGCCACCTACATCGGGAAGCTATACAACGTAAAGCATGTCATCGACGGACATAGTTATTTTACGACCTCACCTTACGCCAAGGCTGCTGAAATTAGACAGCAGCTAAAAAAGAAAAGCAGCGATAACAACATTGGTTTTTGGATGTCGGAATATTGCATCTTAGGAGATAATGGTGGCGAAATAGATGGTAGTGGCAGAGATTTAGGCATAACTCCGGCGTTGTATATTGCGCGCGTTATTCATAATGATCTTGTCAATGCGAATGCAAATGCCTGGCACTGGTGGACTGCAGTTTCCGCATACAATTACAAAGATGGGCTTATTTACATTGATAAAAATAAAAATGACGGGAACTTCTATCAAAGCAAAATGCTATGGGCACTTGGCAATTTTAGCAAATTTATTAGGCCTGGAGATCTAAGAATTGGGGTGTCGTTGACAACTTCAATCAATAACGGCAAATCATTGCTCGTTTCCGCTTTTCAAAATACCAAAACAAAGAAGATTGTAACAGTAATTATCAATTCTTCAGCTCAACCTTTGACCGTAAAATTAAATTTTGAAGGGGCAACTATAACTTCACTAAAAGGGTACATTACGTCTAGCACAACTGATTTAAAACCTACTAATTCTTTATCCAGCGCAAATTATATTTCAATTCCGGCACTTGCAATTGTGACACTCGTTGGCAATAATAACGATCGATTATAACTTTAAACGTAAAAAAAATTACGCGTTCCCTAATTCTATTATTTGCCATAGTTATACAAGATGTAAATGCTCAGCAATCCAGAATTACCTCAAATTTTAATACCGATTGGGAAATTTTATAAAGGAGACGTAAAGCAAGGCGAATCTCAGTCTTTTGACGACTCCAAATGGCCAGATGTTAATTTGCCCCACGACCGGAGCGTTGAAGGCGCCTTCGGTGAAAAATGGGCAGTGCAACGCCTACTTACCAGGCGGAATAGGTTGGTATAGAAAACCCTTTTGCTTGGCAACGCACATAACAAATCCATTGCAATATATTTTGATGGGGTTTATAAAAATAGTGAGGTTTGGATAAACGGCCACGTTTTGGGTAAGAGATCAAATGGTTTCATCTCATTTGAATATGACCTTACCCCATATCTTTATAAAACGGGGAAAACACTGTGGCTGTTCGCGTTGATCATAGTCAGTTTGCAGATTCTAGATGGTATACTGGCTCGGGGATAAACAGAAATGTATCGCTTATTGCGGGAGACCCTGTGCATGTGAAACGATGGGGTATTGCATTCTCTACACCGATAGTTTTTAAAGAGAATGCGTCGGCAATAGCAAAAGTTTCCATCCAGAATCAAACCTCAAAACTTCAAGAAATAACCTTAAAAGTAACGCTTACCGATCGAGAAAACAAAATCGTGTCTTCTGGTCAAGCCGAAATTAAAATCGGAAAAAATAAAGTGTTAAATGAAGCCGTCAAGTTTAAAGTTGAACATCCGGAACTTTGGTCGGTAGATTATCCCAACCTGTATCAACTATCCGTTAAAACGTATGTGGCTGGGAAGGATACAGACAACTATACAAACACCGGCGAAATTTATTTTTTGGAAAATTCCTTATCAACGCGGTGAATTGGTGGTAAAGGGATATAGAGATGGGGAATTAGTTACAGATACCTTACGCAGTTCTGGACAGGCAACACAAATACAAGTTCAACTTTATAAATCTAAACTTCAAAAAACCGAAAATGAAGCAGATTGAATTGCAATTATCTGACGAACAAGGAATTGCAGTTGCTAATGATGACCGTTAAATTTCTGTAATGGTTAGCGGCTCAGGAAAATTAGCCGGTTTAGAGAGCGGCAGCAGCGTAACTCACGAAGATTACAAAAGTAACAAAAGGGAGACATTGAACGGTAAATTGCTAATTTTCGTGCAGTCTGCACAAAAGTTTGGCACTATAAAGGTAACTTTAACATCAGCAGGGTTACTTACAAGAACCATAAATTATGATCAATAAAAAAATTCTTTTCATCTTATTTACCATGAGTTTAAGTGTACAAGTATTCGGGCAAGAAGAGATGCCGCTTTATTCTGGTAAAATTCCAAACTCAAAAACAACTGCCAATTTAGATAAAGTTGATCCAAGGAATGGTCTAGACACTTTTATAAGCGAGACCTCTGTCCCCACCTTACGCATTTACCTTCCAACCGCAGGTACCGAAACTGGCACGGCAGTAATTATTTGCCCCGGTGGTGGCTACAGCGGTGTAGCTGTTGTAAAAGAAGGATACAAAGTGGCAGAAGAATTTCAGAAAATGGGTGTTGCTGCGTTCGTCTTAAAATACAGAATGCCATCGGATGAAACAATGTTAGACAAAACAATCGGACCGATACAAGATGCGCAGCGTGCTATCCAAATGGTTAAATCGAATGCGAAAATGTGGAAAATTGACACTGCGAGCGTGGGAATTATTGGCTTTTCTGCAGGTGGTCATCTTGCCGCTTTCATTGGCACACACTTTCAACATGATTACATCCAAAATAAAGAACGCATAAGCCTTAGACCTGCGTTTATGGTGCTGGGTTATCCTGTTATAAGCTTTACCGATAGCCTCACGCACATGGGTTCTAGAAATAATTTGATTGGTAAAAACCCATCGGCAGAAAAAATTAAGGAATATTCCAACGAGCTGAATGTTACCACCGCAACACCGCCTGCGTTTATTGTTCAGGCCGGTGATGATGGGGCTGTAAAAGTTGAAAACAGCATCGCTTTTTACCAAGCCTTGCATAAAAATGGTGTTGAGGCAGAACTGTTGCTCTACCCCAAAGGCGGTCATGGCTTCGGTTTAAACAATGCCACTACAACTTCTAAATGGATAAACGAATGCCATAAATGGATGTTGAGTAATGGCTGGCTGAAAAAAACAGGAGGGTAAATTGTAGAAAGATTAAAGAAATATTTTTCAACTGTGATTTAAATTTCATACTTCACATTACCTTGTAGAACCTAACCTAGCTATTAAACTGTGTTTAATTAAAATAATAATCTTATGAAAAAAATTGGAGTTATATTCCTTTTCTTGGCTCATTCTGCGCTCGCCGGCGCACAAAACCTCTGGGAAAATCCTACTGTTTATCAAAAAAATAAAGAAAATCCGCATGTAACTTTCATGCTTTTTGACAATGACAAAGATGTGGTAAGCGATGATTATGTGCTTTCTCCTTTTTTCAAATCGCTAAATGGCGAATGGAAATTTAGCTACGTAGATAAGGTTGCAAACCGCGAGAAAGATTTTGCAAATCCAAATTTAAACGAAAGCAGATGGGATAATATTCAGGTTCCCTCAAATTGGGAATTGAAAGGTTTTGGCGTTCCAATATACACAAATGTAACCTATCCATTTCCAAAAAACCCTCCTTTTGTCGGCGCCGATAATCCGGTAGGAACCTATAGAAAGCATTTTACTGTACCAGAAAACTGGTCAGGAAAAGAAATCATCTTACAATTTGGCTCAATTACAGGCGCTGCCTTTGTAACAGTAAACGGAAAAGAAGTTGGCTTAACGAAAGCGTCTAAAACAGCTGCCGAATTTGACATCACACCTTACCTTAAAAAAGGCGATAATTTACTTGCGATACAGGTAATTCGCTGGCACGATGGAAGTTATTTAGAAGATCAAGATTTTTGGCGAATAAGTGGTTTAGAGCGGGATGTATTTATGTATGCCATGCCAAAATTGAGTGTTTGGGATTTTAACGTAGATGCAGGGTTGGATGCCAAATATCAAAATGGCCTGCTTAAAACGGCCATTAACCTACGTCAGTTTAAAGACAATAACCAAAAATCGGGAGTTTTAAATCTAGCGCTTCAAGACGCAAACGGCAATGTAGTTTTCAAAAAATCCGAACAAATTACGCTTGGCAAAGAAGAAGACAAATGGATCACTTTTGAAGGTGTTGTTAACAATGTTAAAAAGTGGAGCGGAGAACGACCCTACCTCTATCATTTAATTATTTCATTGGAAGGTGAAAATGGTCAAAAAACCTATACCGGTGCAAAAATTGGTTTCCGTAAGGTAGAAATTAGAGATAGCCAACTGATGGTAAATGGCGTTCCAGTTATTGTACATGGAACAGATAGGCATGAACATGACGCCGTAAACGGCCATGTGCTAGATAAGGCCTCAATGATTAAAGACATCCAATTGATGAAAGAATTTAACATCAATGCGGTAAGAAACAGCCACTATCCAAACAACCCAATGTGGTACAAACTCTGCGACGAATATGGCATGTATTTGGTTGATGAGGCGAACGTAGAAATTCATGGTATGGGCGCCTCTTTACAAGGGTGGTTCGATGAGAAAGTGCATCCAGCTTATCTTCCTTTATGGGCGCCAGCAATTGCAGATCGAATCCATAGAGCGGTAAAAACAGACCGAAACCATCCTTCAGTCATCATTTGGTCTATGGGAAATGAGTGCGGAAATGGACCTGTTTTTCACGACGCTTATAAATGGATTAAAAAAGAGGATCCAACACGTCCGGTACAATTTGAGCAAGCAGGTGAGGATGTAAACACAGACATTGTTTGCCCAATGTATCCTCCGTTAAATGCTATGACAGCTTATGCAGCGTCGAACAAAGCCCGCCCTTATATTATGTGCGAGTATGCGCACGCCATGGGAAATAGCTCAGGTAATTTTCAAGAATATTGGGATGTAATCAAGACCAATAAAAAAATGCAAGGCGGGTTTATATGGGATTGGGTAGATCAGGGCATTAAAACACAAGACGCCAATGGAAAAACATTTTATGCTTATGGTGGCGATTTAGGTGGTTTTAACCTACAGAATGACGAAAACTTCTGTGCCAACGGACTGATTTCTGCCGATAGAATTCCACATCCAGGTTTATATGAAGTGAAAAAAGTCTATCAAAATATTATTTTCTCTAATTTCGATATAGCTACAAGTCAGTTAAAAATAACCAATCGATTTGCATTTACAGATCTAAATAATTATGGCTTTAGTTGGAAACTCTACAAAAATGGGGATTTGATAAGACAAGGAACATTTGACGTAGATTTAGCACCGCGTAAAGAAAAAACACAAAGGCTTGCGTTGCCAGAAATGAAGGATGCAAAAGGAGAAGAATATACCTTGGACGTTTTTGCCTTCATTAAAAACGTAGAACCATTATTAGCTGTTGGTCATGAAATTGCACGCGAACAGTTTCTCTTAAAACCAGATTATTTTGCTACAACTACCGATAATTCGAAAGGAAAATTAGCCGTTAAAAACGAAAACGACAGGTTAATCTTTACTGCTGGCGATGTGGAAGGAGCTATAAACCTAAAAAATGGAGAAATGGCTTCTTACCAAATGAAAGGAACTCCGAGAATAATAAATCAATTGCCACAACCATATTTTTGGCGCGCGCCAACCGACAATGATTTTGGCAACAACATGCCTAATGCTATGGGCATTTGGCGAAATGCACACGAAAACAAAAAAATCGCCTCTGTTGTTGTCGGAGACAAGAACGAAACCGGTGTTGAGGTAACAGTAAACTACATTTTACAGGCCGCAAACATTCCCTACACAGTTTCTTATCACATCAACAACGATGCCTCTGTAAAAATTACGGCAACCATAGACATGAATGGCAAAGACGTTCCAGAATTGCCTCGTTTTGGCATGCGCATGCAGGTGTCGCCAAGCACGCACCTTATTAATTATTATGGTCGCGGGCCTTGGGAAAATTACAGCGATAGAAAAACTTCTTCGTTTATTGGAAAGTACACCGATTCAGTCGAAAACCAATATGTAAACACCTATATTCGCCCGCAAGAAAGCGGCAATCGAACCGATGTAAGGTGGTTTACGCTAAGCAATGACAAAGGTTATGGCTTAAAAGTAGAAGGCATCCAACCAATTAATTTTAGCGCCATTAACCACAGCGCAGAAGATTTAGATCCCGGCTTGAGCAAAAAACAACAGCATCCTACAGATTTAAAACCTAGGAATGAGGTATTTTTACACATCGATTTTAAACAACGGGGGGTTGGTGGCGATAACAGTTGGGGCATGCTCCCACATGATCAATACCGTTTGCTCGATAAAAAATACACGTATAGTTATGTGCTGAGTTTGATCAAATAGAAAGAAATTATTAAAGGATAGAAGGGAAATCTGTAGGCAGTATTGTCTGCAGATTTTTTTTTACGAAAAATACGGGGATGATAATAAGCAAATATTCAGGCAATCATTAGTTCGAAATCAATTATTATAGTAAACTTGTGTAACCGAAAACTACGTACATGAAATCTAAATTCACAGCATTCTCTCCATTGTTGTTCGCTCTTTTCTCCATTTCAGCTTCTGCGCAGCAAAGCGTTCCAGACAGTGCCAATATGGTTACTTTACGGATTGATCCGGCAAATGCCAAGGGCGGCAAAGTTTCTGATGTATTTAGCGAGGTTGAATTTATTCCGCTAGAAACAACAAAAGAAAGTTTGTTTGGTGAGATAGAAAATTTACATGTGATCGACGGGAACTTTGTATTTTCTGATGTAGATACCAAAGCGGTTTACATTTATGATGCGAAAGGGAATTTTAAGTCTAAAATTGATGCTCATAAATTGAAAGTTGTCGGCGCTAAAAATACGCAGTATATAAATTTTGACATTGAGGTGGTAACTATTGGGGCGAGAAAAGCGATTCAAATAAGTGTCCGTCGGGATTTATTTATTTTTGATCTTGATGGAAAATTACTAAAAAGAGCCATTGATCCCGAACAACCAATAAATGGTTTTAGGCAGGTTAAGTTTAATTCTCCAAAAGACTTTGTAGGATTTTATGTAGTTGACGAAGCAACACCAGACACTGCATTGTACGAATTGGCCACATTTAAAAACAATAAAAAGACAGGACAATATTTTCCAGTAAACCTAAAAGATAGTTTGCCATATACCTTTGTTAGAACACATGCCGGCCCTTTTTACTATGGTGCAGAAAATGAATTTTTCTTTTCGCGCAAGCAAGACTATAACCTTTATTTGGCAAAGCCAGAAGCACTTTCTATTGCCTACCGATTTGTATTTCCCAAAGCAAAAACTTTACCTAAAGATTTTAGGACCTCAGAAAAATATAGAAACAATGCAATTCAGTGGCTAAGCAACAATAGTGAAGTTATTTATGGTATTGGCAACACCTATTTGTTGGACAATAATCTTTTTTTTAAAGCGGAGAGTTTAGAAGGTAAAAACTCCTTTATCTATAATTTGAAAGATAATCAACTCACTTCTATAGAAGATCTGCAAGCAGATTCTATTTCGCAATTTTTCCCAATTACAGATGCTAGAATTGGCCGAGATTTTCAAAGAAAAGGTTTGCAAACATTCGAAAATGGAAATTTCTATACTTCCTATTCATCTCTGGCCTTTTTTGATTTGATGGAGCAAAATGAAGGCAAACTTCTAAAAAACAACCCAAGGTTGGCCAAATTTTTTAAGGAGGGCAACAGAAAAAGCAACCCAATTATCTTAAGGTTAAAACCGAAAAACAATTAATTCAGTTTTGCAAAACTTCATTCCATTTTTGGTAAAAAACAATTAGCCTATTCACGCGGAGCAATTGCCTATAAAGCCTAGAATTGTTTTGGGTAAAGAGGCAATCTATCTAAATTAACTAAATTTCATTTAGCGAAAAGCAACAGAAACGACGGCTTATTTACCCCGTTTGGTATGGCAAAGTTATAAGATGATCCTCCGTTTTTTTACGCCTGACAAAACTTAAATCAGCTTAAAAAGTTTCTGACAAGAAAAATGAAATTCACGTAACACATTCTCTTTCTGTCGGTTTTGTCAAAAAAATTAGGGGGTGTTAATGGATTTTCCTATAATTGTTAAACGGAAAACCTATATAAACTTGTGAAATCTAAACAACGCTCCCTCCTATTTTTACTATTCGCTTTTTTCCCGCTTTTTTCCTTTGCCCAATTGAGCATCCTCGACAGCTCTAAGATGGTTACGTTGCGCATTGACCCTAACAATGCCAAGGGGGGATTGGTATCTGACTTTTTTAGCCAAGTAGAATTTATTCCCCTAGAGACAACAAAAGAAAGTCTTTTTGGGCAGGTTAATCAACTAAAGATTATTGAGAACCGCTTCGTCTTTTCTGACTACGATACGAAAGCTGTGTATATTTTTGACATGGATGGAAAATTCAGAGCGAAAATAAATAACAAAATGCTTATGAAAGAAGACAGCGAGATTAAGGACAAAGACTATTTTGGATTTTCAGTAAAAAATTTGGATGGCAAAGAAACCATTCAAATGAATAGCGCTAAATATATATTCTATTATAATACAGATGGGCAGTTTATTGAGAAATTTCGCCGAGATGAGATTAAGGATGATTATTCGAGAACCTATTTTAAGTCGCCCTGGGATTATCTACAACTTGGGCGCCCCAATTATAAAAAGCGTGATTCCACTGTGTACGAAATTTCCACCTATAAAAACAACAAGCAGACGAACCAATATTTCCCCTTCACAATAGCCGATAGTGAAAACAATAACTATTTTAGCAATGGAAGTGGTTTTTTTGATTATGGCGTTGATGACGAGCTTTTGTATGCGAGAGCGCACGACTATCGCATCTATTTGGTAACACCAGAAAAATTGTTCGTGGCCTATCAGTTTGTTTTTCCGATGAGGCACACGATGCCAAAAGATTTTAGAACAGCTAAAGCATATGGCGTTGATCGTTTTCAGTGGCTACTAAAAAACAAGGATGTTATTTTTGGCATCGGTAACACGTATTTATGTGGCAAAAATTTCTTTTTCAAGACCGCACAGCTTGGAGGTAATGATACAAGAAAAAGCGATTTGATCTACAACTTAGAAAATGGCAAACTAACCTCAGTGTCAGATCTTCAGCCAGATTCCCTATCGCAGTTTCTGCCGGTTACAGATGCCGGTGTGGGAAATGACTTTTTAAATAAGGGATTTTTCCTTTACAAGGATCAGTCTTTTTATACCTCTATTTCATCTCTTGTTATGTTTAATTTGAAAGAACAAAAAAATGATAAGAAAACTAAGTACAATGCCGCACTAACAAAGCTATTTAAAGAAGGGAGCAGAAAAGACAATCCAATTATTGTAAGGTTAAAACCAAAATTAAATTAATGATAAAACCATTCTACTATTTAATTTTATTCGGTTTACTCTCTTCGTTTCTATTCGGTGCTTCCGCACAACAAAGTTATCCAGATAGTTCTAGAACGGTTGTGCTGCGCATTGATCCGGCAAGTGCAAAAGGTGGCGCTGTATCTGATGTGTTTAGCGAGGTAGAATTTATCCCATTGGAAACCACTAAAGAGAGTTTGTTTGGTTATATACTGCATTTAGAAATTATAGATGATTGCTTTGTACTTTATGATGCTGACACCAAAGCTGTATATATTTTTGAACAGAATGGTAAGTTTAAAACTAAAATAGATTCCAAAGTTTTGAAAGCCGCAAATGGCAAAAAGTATGAATACACTCAGGGTTTTGCGGTAAGTCGCCTAGATGGAAAAAATCTAATTACTATAGAAACCGACAAAAACATGCTTTATTTTGATACAAATGCCAAATTGATTAAAAAAACTGCATTAAAAAGCAACAAGATAAATGGAGAATACCTGAAGACTTATTTTAATTCTGGCTATGTACAAACAAATTACATCCAAATAAACAAGAAAGATTCTACAATTTTTGATTTGGCAACTTTTAACCAAAACAAAATAACAGGAAAATATTTTCCGGCTGCTAAAGACAAATATTTAAATGGTGATTCCTACATAGCAGACGGTTGTGGCATTTTTGATTTCGATGCAGTGGATAAACTTTTTTTTCTGCGCCCACATGACTACCATATCTATTTGGCAACCCCAGATAAGTTATTGGTGGCCTATAAATTTATTTTTCCGTTAAATAAAATGTTGCCTGCCGATTTTTTGACTCCTGGCAAATATAAAGGATTTGCGAGAATGGAGTATCTAGCTCACAACGGCGAAATAATATATGGTCTGGGCAACAGCTTTTTGGCAGGTAATAAATTGTTTTTTACAGCGAAGCAGATGAATACAGGAACTGATGCTAAAAGCGCTCTTATGTATAATTTAAAAAATGGCGATCTCACTTCTATTGCAGACTTGCAGCCTGATGCACTATCTCAATTCTTACCGATAACTGATGACAAACTCGGTAATGATTTTGAGCAGAGAAACTTTCTTGTCTTTTATAAGGGCAACATGTATACGAGTTATTCTTCTCTAACATTATTTAATGTTAAAGAGCAAAGAAATGGCAAAAAAACTAAATATAACGCCGCACTAACAAAGCTATTTAAAGAAGGTAGCATAAATGACAATCCAATTATTATAAGATTAAAACCAACAAAAAACTAGCTCAATGCGAACGCTTACCTTGTTTTTTTCGATTTCTTTCCTTTTTCTCGTAAACATTCATTTCGCAGAAGCTCAAAAAAAACCTACACAGCCCGGCAGCGTAAAAGGTGCATTAAAAGATACTGTACAAAAATACATTTTAAGAACGGCTACCATTTCCGTTTATAACGTTAAAGACAGCAGCTTAATAAATTACCAGTTGAGCAACGCATATGCAGAATTTAATGTACCCAATTTGCCTGTAGGCATTCCCCTCAAATTAGAAGTGAGCCATACCGGCTATACGATTTTTGAGAAAAAATTTACCATCCCCGCCGACGCAAAAACCTACGATTTTAAGACGATTTATATGAAACCGCAAAACATTACACTTAAAGACGTAGAAATTAGGGTGCCGCCGATAACCATGAACGGAGATACACTTGAAATTAATCCTGCTGCTTTTAAATTAGATTCTAATGCGGTGATAGAAGATGTACTTCGAAGAACGCCGGGTTTAGAACTGTGGGGCGATGGCGTCATTACCTTTAATGGCAGGGCGATAAAAAACGTGTATGTAGATGGCAAACAGTTTTTTGGTGGCGATCCAAAAGTTGCCCTACAAAATTTGCCTAACCAAGTAATTCAGAAAGTGCAGGTGTACCGAGAGCCTAATGAGAAAAACCTTCGAGACTCTACCCTGACTATGAACATAAAATTAAAGAAAAATAAAAAATCAGGAATGTTTGGTAAAACTGGTGGTGGTTACGGTACAGATGATAGGTATGAAACAGATGCCAGTATAAATATTTACAATGCCAAAATGCAGATTGGCATTGTAGCCGCGAGCAATAATGTAAACAAAACTGCCGAAAATGCCAATGATTTATTAGAAAGTTCTACTTACAAAGGCGTGGGCGCAAATATAGATTACCAATCTGATTTTAGGGCAAATGGCATAAACCAACCAACAGCTGCTGGAGTTAACTTTAAGTATGATTTTTTTGAAGATCCAAAATGGGACAAAACAAATACATTGACCGCCGATTATTTTGTGCAGCGCCAACTGTATAAAAACAATACTGACAATCAAACAATAACAACCATTGGCGACGCAGATAAGATCTACAATACTTCTCAAAACAAAAATGAGCAAACGAGTAACGACCAAAAATTTAATGCTCGGTATTTGCTAAACACCGACCATTCCTCATTTAACATTTCCTCCTCTTACAATCCTGGCAATAGGGTTTCTAGCAACCGTTCGCTAT
The DNA here is from genome assembly GCF_054061655.1 of Pedobacter sp. UYEF25. Classification (NCBI taxonomy): domain Bacteria; kingdom Pseudomonadati; phylum Bacteroidota; class Sphingobacteriia; order Sphingobacteriales; family Sphingobacteriaceae; genus Pedobacter; species Pedobacter sp. UYEF25. Next base: position 97,154 of record NZ_JBSSEL010000005.1, read on the forward strand.
CCAATTCTTTTAACAACGAAAATAGTTTGGTAAGTGCAAATGGGTCGACATCTAATGAACGCTCAACCTATAAATATTTGAATTTTTCCATGAATTATAACCAGCGAAATTACAATTACAATAGCAAAATATTTCCGCTGTTTAGAGGTATGTCTGTGCAATATGATTTTAACCTAAGCGACAGACTAGACGAAAATAACAACATTTCAGACTTTAAATCCTTTGTCAATCCGAGTACGAATAGATTGATTGATAGGCGGTATCAAAACCCTGTAAATGACATGACGCATAAAATACGAATCGAATTGCCCTCAATTTCAAACTTAATAAGAAAAAACGGATTGCAAAATTTAAACATTGCACTAATAAATAACTTAAAATTAAATACCAATAAAAATCAAAACAATGTTAGCGATCTTGATAGTTTAACAGGTGCTTTTAGAGGAAACAGTTATTTAAGCAATAATTTAAAAACAGATTTAATAGAAGAACTCCCAGAATTAAGAATTCAAAAATCTTTCTACAAACAACTGTCGAATAGATTCTACCAAAATCTTTCAATTAGCGCTAGCGCGATACAAAATGTTACCAATCAAAATACCACGTCTATTAAAGATTTCCAAAATATAAATAAAACCTATAGCCGCTTTTTACCATCTGCAAGTATTTCTGCTCAAGACAATCAGTATGGAGCATATTATCGTTCGGCATCTATATCTTATAGCACGAGTATGCAAATACCCGAAATATGGCAATTGGCTCCTTTAACCGATAGCACCCAAGTATATAATTTGCGGAGAGGTAACTTAAATTTAAAGGAAGCTACAACACAGAGCATTTCTTTTAACTTTAACCATAACGATAATAAAACAAAAAATGCGTTTAACATGGGTCTGGGTGGAAACTTTGCATTTATAAAGAACGCAATTGTTGATAGCATTATCATAGACGCACAAAACAGACGTGAGGTCTATAACGTAAATATAAGCGGACAAAAGAGCTTGAATGTATATGCAAATATTAACAAAGCAATTACCATAAGCGGCGCGCAGCTTCAATTTAGATTAAATACTGGCTTAAACAGTCTGAAATCGCCCAGCGTTACCAATGGTGCCATTAATTTTTCCAGGTCTATTTCTAACTATAACAATCTAACCATTTACTATTCTTTTAAGGATAAGCTGGCTTTGGAGGCGAAAACCAGCATGTCGTTTTCTAAATCAAAACAGTTGCTTTTTAACACGCAGTATACGAGTCAAACCTATAGCAATATGCTAAGCACGAGTTATAACGTAACCAAAAAATTAAATTTTAGCAGCAACATTACGCTTAACAAAAATACATCATCTAACAATGAAGACATTAATTTTGCCATTTGGAATGCGAGCGCTATTTATAGGTTATTAAAAGGGAACAATGTCGAAATTAAAATATCTGCATTGGATCTATTGCACCAAAACACTCAAATAATAAATTACACCAATTCAAATAGCCTAACGACTGGCACACAAACCGTTTTGCAACAATATTTTATGGCAACCTTATCTTATTATCCTCGGCTCTTTGGTCTAGCAGGAAAGTAGGATCAGCGATTAAGTTAACAGTTGAATTCGGGAAATCAGTGGTTAAAATTTAGGAGTTGAGGGAACAATGGCTCATAGCCTCTGTCACTAAGTACCTAGAACTGAAAGAATTTGTGGGGAAAGCCTATAAAGGAAGGGGTTAGATTTTAGAGAACTATTTATTGGCAAAGGAATAGCTAAATAACTTCCGGACTGTGGGAGGAACTACGTGCTTTCTTAGGAAACGTATTTTCCGTTAATTTTTGATCCAGCCACATTTTTGACTTGCTAAAAGCCAACTTACCAGTGCCCAAACCCTTAATTAAACCTGCGTCTTATTGCATTGACCTGCGTTCCTAAACGGGATTGAACCGGAAATACTTTGGTTGAGGAACGGCGCCAAAGATTGGAGGAAAAGGCCCGAATGTCTTTAAAAATCATTGGAATGCCTGGTTTCCCAACAACAGGGCCAATCGCGTATTTGGCCTTAGATTGTTAATTATTGATCTCAGATTTACCATTTATTCACCCTCATATAAAGGTATTTAACGGCATCCTAAGCTGTATTGACTTTTATTTCACCAATACACTTTTTTTATAAAGCTAAAAACAGTTGTTTTCCTAGTTTTTGCTTATTAAGCTGTTTGTTACGTTAAATTTGACTAAACAACCATAAAAATATTATCTTTAAAGTATGTTAGTAAATCGATTTAACTTAAGTATTTTAGCGATAGCTTTACTTGGCTCCTCTTGCAAAACGCTAAGGACTACTAAAGGAAAACAAACCGGAGGATACACCAGATATGTAAATACCTTTATTGGTACTGCGCCCCTATTAGATCCGAAAATAATTGGATATACGCCGCCGAAAGATTGGCGCGTCTGGGCAGGATTAACGTTTCCGGGTAGCTCGCTTCCAAATGCAATGGTTCAATTGAGCCCAATCACAAAATTTGGATCTGGTGCAGGTTATGAATATGAAGATAGTGTGATTTTGGGATTTGCGCACACTAATAAAGGTCATTGGAATTTATGTAACATTCCTATTTTACCTGTCTCTGGCGCAGTTGATGGTACCAACAAATTCTCTTCTCACTTTTCGCATAAAAATGAGTCATCATCACCTGCTTTTTATCAAGTATTTTTAGACGACTATAAAGTAAATGTGAGTTTAACCTCTACGCTTCGATGCGGTTACCATAAATACGAATATCAAAATAATAAAAACAGACAAATTTTCTTGGATTTAAATAAAGCGAATAGTGGTATTAAGTCTTGGATGATAGAGCAGGTTGGCGATAGAAATCTAAGTGGTTATCAAGACATGGGAAGCGAGAAAGTCTATTTCTATATCGACTTAAATAACGACGTCTCTAACCTATTTCAATCGCCAGGAAAAAAAAGCAACAGTTATGCGATGGTTACCTTAAAAGACGGCGCGTCTACACCTGTCGAATTAAAAATAGGTTTGTCTTTTGTGAGTGTAGCAAACGCCAAAGAAAACTTAGAAGTAGAAATAGGAAATAAAAGTTTTGCACAAATCCGCGCCGCAGGAAACGCAACTTGGGAGCAATTGCTTAGTCGCGTGCAGGTAAAGGGCGGCAATAACAAACAGCGAGAGATGTTCTATTCTTCCCTTTATAGATCGTTTTTATGGCCAGCATTACGCAGCGACATAAATGGTGAATATACTGATGAAAAACAACATAAAATAAAGGCTAATTTTAATTATTATACGGTTCCTTCTCTGTGGGACACTTACCGAAATAAACTTGTATTACTGGGCATGCTGCAGCCAAAAACGGCAGAAGATGTTATAAAATCGTTGATGGATATGGGCGATAAAACTGGTTACATTCCAACTTTTTTTCATGGAGACCACGCCGCCTCTTTTATTACTGGTTCCTATCTAAAAGGCATTACCAATTTCGATGTGAAACATGCGTACGATTTACTCTTAAAAAGCGCAAATGACGAAGGCGGTCCGAGGCCATTTATTAAAGAATATATTGAGAAAGGCTACATTTCTACGCCCGATATTGCGCATCCAAACACAGAAACAAAAGCAAAAGCTGGTGTATCTAAAACTTTAGAATTTTCTTATGATGATTATTCTGTAGCGCAACTTGCAAAAGTTTTAGGCGATAGCAGCAATTACCGCACATTTATGAAACGCTCTAAAAACTATCAAAATGTATTTGATAAAGAAACCAAATTTATGCGTGGCCGCTTATCAAACGGAGATTTTGTAAAAAATTTCGATGCTGAATATCCATACTATGAATATATGTTTAGAGAGGCGAACGCATGGCAAGTTTCCTTTTATGCAGTGCATGATATGCCTGGCTTAGTAAATCTCTACGGCGGGAAGCAAGCATTCGAAAACAAGTTAGATACCTTTTTTACCAAACCTTGGAATCCCAAACACATCGCCAGAAATGTATCTACTTTTATAGGACAATATTGCCAAGGCAATCAACCAGATCATGAAGCACCATTTGCCTACTATTTTGTCGATAAGCCAGAAAAATCTCAGAAAATTTTAGATTATATTATTAACAATCTTTACGGAATAGGCAAAGAGGGCTTAGCCCTTTCGGGGATGGACGACGCTGGCGAAATGTCTTCTTGGTATGTATTTAGCGCGATGGGTCTATACCCCCTTTCGCCAACAGATGCGCATTTCATCACCACCGTTCCTGTTTTCGATCAAATAGACTGGACTACAAACAACGGTAAAAAACTGATTATCAAAAAAGAAGGTATTGGTAGAAAACTGACAGAAGTTGATGTAAATGGGAAACGACTAAATGGCTACTTTATTTCAAACGATTTATTTAAGAATGGTGGAAATATTGAGATTAAAACAAAAGAATAAATTTAATTTTTAAAGCAATATAATTGATTTGTTGCTTTAGTAAAATTGATTCTTTAAAGTTATTACCCAATTTTAATACCTTTTGCTAATAAGACTAGGCAAATTAGGCGTCCAAGAAACTTAAATTAGTTGTAGAAATTTCCATGTAAAAAGGCCCCAGCAATTTAGTAATTGCTGGGGCCTTTGCCATATAAAATTAACCTTTCTAAAAGCTAATTGTGGTATGGATCATCAAACGATTGCCAGCTTTTACACGTCCTCCAGCTAATTTTTGATTGGCAATGGCTTGGTAATTTGCACCGAAGGAAAATCGACCAACATTGCCTTCAACTCCTACGATGGTGGAAAAAGCGTGGCCACCCGATACAGCCACAGGAAACCGCTTTTCTTCGGTATCCTGCTGAGAAGTTTCATAGAGAATACCAGCATTTGGAGAAAGTGTAATTATTTTGGCTAGCCTAATTTTATAATACAGCAGTGCATTGGTGGTAAATTTATCGCCATACCGATAATTGTACTTATTGCTGGTATTTACTTTGTAATTGACATTTACATTAGCGCCGAAATCCATCAACCTCACATCATAAGCCGCGTTGAGTGTAAAATCTGTGCTTGCCGTGCCTAGTTGAAAGTTGTTTGGTGATTCTGATTCCAGAAACCTTTCCGATGGCTCGTATTTTCCCGTGGGCAATTTAATTCCAGCGCCGACCCAAAGAGATTGCACCAATAATTTCTCTTTTATCGTATTTCTGGTATTGAGCAAATTATAATAACCGATGAAGGCAATATCACCCACTCCGGTTTTAGAGCCTTTGCCGGTTTGCGCCACACGTTCGTTAAAATTATAGGGTAGGAATGCAAGTAACCGAAATTTTTTACCAAGGTTCCATCCGCTCCAAAGTTCCATACTTTGATACGTCTCATCGGATGTAATTGGCGTACGTTCGCCAAAGGGCCCAAGATGCGTAGTGAGCGACTTATATTGATATCTAATCCCTACAAAACGCATACTGTATTCTGGCAGAATGCCCAAGTAATAACTTCCAACTCCACAGCCGCAGATGTCGCAGGCAAAAACGCCAGATGCTGACAGGCAGACAAATAAAGTTAACATATATTTTCTTCTCATATTATTGTTCTGACAAATCTTTGCGGTTGACAAAATCTCTGTCATCTAGGGTTTTTAAAAAAGAAATTAATTGCAATTTTTGTTCAGCAGTAAGGGCAATCCCCAATTTTCCGTCTTTTTTTAATAGGGGATCGAGATTGGCCGTCGCTTTGACTTCACCGGTATAATGGTCAAGAACGCCCTCAATCGTCAAAAAACGTCCATCATGCATATAGGGTGCCGTATAACTCAAATTACGGAGACTAGGTACTTTAAATTTATACCTGTCCGTTTCTGTCAAAGTAGCGGAGTAAAGCCCTTGATCGTTGACCAGGTTTGGCGCCAATCCATTGTTGCGAAATTTCCCGTCGGTAAATAATGGCTCTGCGTGGCAACTCGCGCAATTGGCTTTAAACATTGCATAACCGGCCAACTCTGTAGAGGTAAAAACTTGATTGTCTTCCTTTCTCATCACCTTATCATACTTTGAGTTTGAACTAACACACATCAGCATAAATTGCGAAAGGGCTTTCATGAAACGAGCCGTATTTACCTCCTCCGTACCAAAAGCAGCCTTAAACAACGTTTGGTATTTTGGAAGAGATCTGATCTTAGCAAGCACATTTTCTAAATTTTCGTCCATTTCCTCGTGGGAAGTAATTGGTACTACAGGCTGAAGATCTAAATCATAAATACCACCTCCCCATAGAAAAGCCTCATTCCAGGCCAAATTCATAATTGGCGGCGCATTTCGAGTACCTAAACGATCATCTATTCCGTGACTCACATCGTGTCCGTGCTGTGTAAACCCAGAAGACTGAATGTGACATGAGCCACAAGAAACGGTATTATTTCTCGACAATCTCGATTCGTAAAATAAATTTCGACCGAGAATAAAACCACCCTCCGTAATCTTATTATTTGCCATTTTATAGACCGGTTCGGGGAAATTAGCTGGTTTTTGAAACCCAAGAAAACTACTTATCGCATCTTCCATTTGTCCTTGTTTTTTACAGGCATATACCATTAAAACCAAAATGGCCATCGTAAACCAAAAGGCGCGCTTTTTCATTATCAGTTTTCTGTATGATCGTGTTTAAACATTTGCACCAAATTTGCGGCTACATTTACGCTGTAATCACTAAACATTACATTTGGGTGCGCTGCAATGTGAAATGAGTTTTGTCCGTTAAACACTTTCATCGCATCTACAAATAAATGCACGTTACTTTGGCGGCCTTTTCTTACTTTTGCAATACCACCCAATGTTAAATCTAACGTAATGGTTTTAACGTTATTAATGGTTGGTGCAGAATAGCCGCCAAAGCCACCTATGTGATATTTAAACTGCTTTTTGCCAGTTGGATCGCCGTTTAAATCGTCTGAGATGACGCTTGAATTCCCCTCAAGTCTAAAGAATATGTAACCGGCATTCCAACCCCAATACATACCGCCTGTATCGTGATTGTCCGTTCCTGCTGGATCTAGCACGCCTGTCCGTTTGGCAATATCCATCGTGCTTCTTAAGCTATCTACGCCAAGCGTAAAAGTAAGTTTAGTGTAATCTGCTTCTGGCACATTAACTTTAGCAAAACGAGTATTTTTATCAGCACTTTTAATCAGAAAATAACTGCTATCAGGATCAACGGTGTATGTCTTCCCATCGGCGGTCGCTAATTTTATGTTGCTTATGAAATACTGCATCATGGAAATTGAAAACTTTTCCCCGGCTGCATTGGTATAAAGGTTGGCGGTATTGTTTAGCACTAATGTCCTATCACCAACGATATTGTCAAATTCTACCGAAAGTGGTGCGAGGTTGGTTTCAGAAAATTCTGGTTTTTGATCGTCCTTTTTTGAACAGGCTGTTATGGTAAATAAAAGGCAAACAGCTAAAATTAAATTTCTATTTTTCATGATTTTTTTTGGGATTACTTAATTTGTTATTGCAGACAGAATTCTTGTCTAATCACCTGAACGGGCAATGATGTATCTCCCAGTTATTGTTATAGGGTGCATACTTTTAATTGAATGAACTTCTGATATTTAAAAATATTAATATCAGATTTTCTGAATTAAAAGTGATTTATAGCGCAGTAAATAAAAGCAGACTTTTGCCTCTAAATAAGTTACTACTAGAAATAGAATTCTATGAATTGAGAAAAAAGACAAAGTTTTGCTATGTTTAAACATGGCAGCTTTGTCGCAAATAGAAGGTTAGACTAGCTTTGGAGGCTGAAAGATAGATCGAGGGCGTTTTACTTCCTTTTCAGGAAAAGTGGTAGGGTACGAAATTCTGACAAACGTAGAAAAAGTGTTGCGAAAAATTAAAAATTGCTCAGGTAACGCTTCTTGATAATTGCCCTTTTTATTCTCGGTACTTTGTTTTTTTTCGTTCTCCCCTGCTTGCTTTAGGTTTTTTTCAAGATAACAACGGCCGTTGCAATTTTCTGCCGGTTTATACCTATTTATACACAAATTGTCTATGATATATTTTTGGTTAATTTCAAAGCCAGCATACACGAAAAATCGCGAATAACTGGAGCCAATTAGAGCAACCAATAAGAACCAAGTAGTAAGTCTTTGGAACATTTCGTGGCAAATGTAACCATTTAAAAAAAGCAAGCAAGTGAATTTGTAAAAAAAATTTATTGGTGATGTGAGGACCTTATATGGTTTATCGAACATAAAATACAATCCCATTTAAATCTTCATAAATCGATGTGTCCTGATGCGGAATTAATTTCTATTCACTGATTTAGGCCTATCGGTTTTACACCCATCCGGCATGCTACGGGTCTTGTCTTTCTGTAAAATTGAAGCTTTATCACCCATCAATAAGCGCCATTAACGATGTCCCGCTATATCATTTTGACTTTTTCACTTTTACAGCGTTTGGTAGCTACTCATTTGACCAGTTAAAAACCCGTTGTTTTTAGTAAGTTATTTTTAAGTTTTTACGCTTATACTCGTCAATTATTGGCTTATATGGCCCAAATTTATGCTGTTTTTCGCTAAATGAATCTATAAACGGCCCCTTATCATAATCGATGGGTTTCTCTTCCAAACTTGGATATTGCAGTTCAGTTAACGTAGGGCGCAGATGGATCGTGTCGTCATTTATAAATGCTGCAAGATCTAAAGCTTCTTTGGTTGTCAGCATTGGATTTGTATGAGTGGCTTTATCAAAAGGCATATTCGGCAAGAGCCATTGTGCCATCTTAATCACTCGATGCATACTGGAGCCGGCCCTGTAAGATTTTTTTCCCCATAACGGGGGATAAATATAAGCGGATGTATCAGCGGTAAAAACACCTTCTCCATTTAATCCATGGCATCGGGCACAGTCTTTAGCGTACAATAATTTACCGGCTTCGGGTCTAGCTGCTGCATTCGGTAATTGAATTTCAAGATTCTTTAAACCCGGATTTCCGCTACTCATTTTCGAAGAATCATTTATAAATTTTAGGTAAGAAATGAAAGCAATCATTTCTTTACCATCTAGAGGCAATGCCTTAATGCCTAACAATGGATGCATAATGCAATTATTTACGCGCTCGGCAAGCGACAACACCTTTCCTTCCCTTGCTCTATACTGAGGATAATTTTGAAAAGCAGATACAAGATTAAGTGAATATGGTTTTAACCCTGCCTCTTGGTGGCAGTTGCTGCAACTAATTTTATTACCTGCAAACTTTCCATTTATTCCATTTGGACCTATATAATAGGCTGTTCGAACCATTAATTCACGCCCATATCTCACCGCATCTCCAAACTTAGATTTTGGTATCGTTCTCGTGTCTATTGGAAAGTCTTCTGCCTTCTCCTCTTTCTTAACAACATTGTCACACCCTAAAGAAATAATAAGTGATGACAACACAATTGAGCAAATTATATAAACATACTTCATTTGAACGTGGATTTTTAATGTTTTTAAAATGTTTTTCCTATTTAAATATCCGTTTTTACTTCTGATCGGCCTTTACTGTTTTGGCTCCATTTGGCAAAGCTTCTATATATGGAGCAACTTGTTCCCCTTTTAAAAAGATTGCCCTGTAGGATGGCATCGAAGTTTCTAACGTCCACAATAGCGTACCTTTTCTATTTGTTAAAATAACCATATGTCTTTTGGATGCACAGATGAGAAAATGATCCGAATCTAATAAATAAGCACTTCCCATTCTATCATTGTATATCGGCTGAGGCAATGTAAAATGTAGTTTAGTAGTTGCCACCTTTTTTAACGTATCTAAATTAAAAGCATAAACGCCAGATAATTTTTTCTTCAAACCATTATCGAACAGCATTAAATCGCCCTCAGTATTAATGTGTACTGCATGAGATTCACTAAATATCTCGCCCGTAGCTGTTTTAATGGTTCCGTTTTTTCCAAATTTCCAATACACTTCTCCAGTCTTCGAATCAACCTTCCAAATTTCACCTGTATTGTAAAAGGAGATTAAATAATTACCATCAACATCGAAATTTAAACTGTTTGCATGTACCCAATCTTTTCTTATTTTTAAGATATTTTTATCTTTCAATGGGTCTAGGTGATCAAATACGCTCCATTTCCAGACTACATTTCCTTTCTTATCCATAACCAATATCCCGTCTCCGCTTACGGTATCTTTTTTACTTCCACCCACCTTACTTAAATCGAACACCCTCTGATCTAAAACGAGCGTGACAATTTGTCCTCCACTATTTTTTAGGATTTCATGATGTACAGTTTGCTTAAAATCTCCTTGCCCTTTTTTTAGATGGAGGATTGTATCTCCCAGCATATTAATTTCTAAAATTTGGCTTCCATAACTTGTCGGTTCATCATTGCTTCCAAGAATGGAAAGCATGGTTTTGTCTTTTGTAAAATGAATCACTTTAAACCCAAAATCATCAACCGTGTGGTACCAACGCAATCTGCCCTTATAATCGGTAAGATAGGCAGCACCGGGCGAATAACGCTTATTTACTAAAATGTAGCCATTCTTGAAATTGTTGCCTAGTATTGCATCTGAAGAGAGGGCTGCCTTGAACTGATTTTTTAAAAACTCTGGTAAATCTTCTGATGTAAAAGCATATGTTTTACTGGTTTTATTAAGGTTTTCTTTGCCGAAATGAATGGCATAAAAATAATTCGTTTTAGGCTGAATATTGGTGAGTACAAAACGATGCGTGTCAGCTCTGCTAGAAATTTGAGACTTAAATCTTCTTGATGAATCGCCCTTTACCCAATACTCAACATAAGCATTGCTGGTGGCATTTGTAAAAATATTTAGCTCAATCTTTAAACGGTTATTGTTATGTAAACCAATTTTTATTTCTTTAATCGCTAAATCACTATCAACAGCACATGAAATTAAAAAACAGCAAAACACTAAAAATGTTAAAAAAAATTTCATCCTTTCTTAAGTTGTTGACTACTAAAAACATTAAAACTAAAAAGAATATACGGGGATCGTATATTCTTTTTAATTAATATATACAACGTGTTAATTTCTTCTTCCTGCATTAGTTAAGTTAGGATTAATACTTACCTGATTTGTTGGATAAGGAAAAAATTCATCTCGGGGCATAACAATTGAAGGCGATTTGTTTATTCTCCCCAAATATCCGTTAACAATTTGAGCGTATTTACCGGTTCGAATCAAATCTGCTCTGCGTTTTCCCTCATAGAAAAGCTCCCAACCACGTTCCTGTATAAGCGCATCTCTAAGCGAAGCTTGGTTAAAATTTGCCAATTGCAATTCGGTCGCATTCGAACGGCTTTTTACCCGATTTATTAAGTCTATTGATTCTTGAGTCGGTCCGCTAATTTCATTTAGGGCTTCAGCTCTGCTGAGCAATATATCTGCAAACCGCAGAATGTTTACGCTGTGGCCATCGTAATATGCATTAGAACCCTTTGGGTCTGCATATTTGCTAGTAGCAACATCTGGCATATAAAATTCGCCTTCCGGTGGCGCTGCTCCTAAAGTGGGCGCCTGTTTATGTACCAGATCGTCTACGCCTTTGTATTCTGCAAAAAACATCTTTTTTCTATCGTCATTGTTGGCAAAAGTGTTGTAAAAATCCCAAGTTACGGCATAGTATTGCCATCTGTCTGTAAGTACAGGATGATTTAGTGGCCCAAAGTGGTTAAGTAATTCTGTACCATTTACATTTGCATCACTCAAAACGGAAAAAATATTTTCGCTGCACCAGGTATTGGTTTCAGCAAATAAGCCAGCATAAGAAGGGAACAGACTGTAAATGTTTAAATCCATCACTTGTTTGCTATAATCGGCTGCCTTTTGCCATTTATGATCCCTTAAATAAAGCTTTGCAAGCATTCCCAAAGCTGCTCCCTTAGTAGCCCGTCCTACATCATTGCCGGGATAAATAGCATTGTTGGCATAGTTTAAAGGTAAATTGCTCGCGGCAAACTCTAATTCGCCTATCAAGAAAGTGTTCATATCTGCGAGTGAAGTTAATGGAGGTTGAGAAGTATAGTTTGGGTTTTCGAGGTCTTTTTCAGTCACCAGCACAACAGGACCCCAAAGATCTGTAAGATCCATATAGGCAATTGCTCGTAGAAATCTAATCTCCGCTAAAAATTTCGTTTTATCACCTTCCGCAATTTTAGTCATTGGCGATATATTTAATATGGCGGAGTTTGCATTAGAAATCAACTTATAAATTTGTCTCCAATCTTCTAAAATTAATCCGTTCGAAGAATTCCACTCTATGTTCGACAGCTGCCCTGGATCTCCACCTAAATCACAATGTCCCAAATCTGTGGCTAAATCTGTAAGTGCAAAGTGTCTAACTGTCCAATAATCATAATTGTCTCCCACGGCAGGGCCTTTTAATCGTGCATAAACAGAATTTACAGCTGCGATGGCATCTGCCTTAGTTACAAAAGCATTTTTTTCGGTTAAACTGCTGTAAACTACAGGATCTAAGCTTTTCTTGCAGGAGGAGATCACAAGGATCGAAGCTGTTAAGAAGGTAAATATTTTATAATTCTTCATCTTACTAAGTTGAAATGTTTTGAAAATTATTGCGATTAGTGAAAAGTAAGTTTAGCGCCGAATGTTATGGTCCTAAAAGCCGGGAAAGCATTAAAATCTATACCCCCACCAAAATTTGAACTCGAATGAGAATTCACTTCGGGATCTGTACCAGAATAATTGGTAATGGTAAATAAATTCTGTGCTTGTACATAAAGATTTAGCCCCTTAACTATTTTTGTAGCTTCGAATAAGGCGCTAGGTAAAGAATAACCTAAAGAAACACTTTTCAGTCTTACGTATGATGCATTTTCTACAAATCTAGAGTTTACGTACCCGCCGTAAGAACTTAAAAAATATCCTTCTCTTGGCACATCGGTATTTTCGTTTTTATTTACCACAAATCTATTCAAAGCATCTGCTCCGGTAGTTGATTCAAGTACCAACCGGTTCATATTATATAAATAGTAACCGAAAGCACCCTGAAAGAACACGTTAAGGTTAAACCCTTTATACTGGAAATCATTTGATAAACCGCTGCTAAATCGAGGCGTAGTATTGCCTAAAAAAGTCTGATCATCTGGTGTAATTTTTCCATCACCATCAACATCAACATATTTTGGATCGCCGGGCTTTGCGTTTGGTTGAGGAGCATAATTTTCTCCACTTTTAATTACGCCTGCATATAAATAACCTCTAATTTCGCCCAATTCGCGACCGGGCAATATTCTTGTAAATTCTCGTCCAGATACCGTACCACTTGGATTTGCAGTGTTTACTGGTATATTACTTACCGGCCCCAACGATATTACTTTTTGTTTGTTGTAGGAAATATTAAAACTAGACGTCCAATTAAACCCACCTTGATTGACGTTTACTGTATTTACACCTAACTCTAGCCCCTGATTCCTTAACGACCCTGCATTAACCAGTTGACTTGAAAACCCATAATAAGATCCGATAGGAATGTTCAAAAGTAAATCGGTGGTTTTTTTGTTGTAATAATCTAAGGAAATCGTTAAACGGTCGTTGAAAAAACCCATGTCTAGACCGGCATTTAATTGAGCAGTACTTTCCCATTTCAAATTAGAATTCGGCAAACTTTTAGGTTCCACACCTGCCTGCAAACCGCCGTCTGCATCTAGGGCGGTTCCATAACTACCAAAGGTTGACAAATATAAATAGTCAGCAATCCGATCATTACCGGTAACACCATAACTTAACCTAGCTTTTAGGTTTGAAAAAGTATTTAAATCTTTAATAAAACTTTCATCTGTAAATTTATAAGCCAAGGATCCGGACGGAAAATAACCTCTACGGAAATTCTGCCCAAATTTAGAAGACCCATCACCTCTAATGGTAAAAGCTGCCAATAACTTGTCTTTGAATGCGTAGTTTAACCTCCCAAAAAAAGAATTAAACGTAGTTGGCGTTTTATTGCTCCCGTAACCGTTAGACAAAGCGCCAGCAACTAAGTTATAATACAAAAATTGATCGGTAGAAAATCCTTTTGATCCGGCATTCAAAGATTCTGCAACATCTTTTTGTGCCGATGCCCCCGCCAATAAAGTAAAATCGTTGTCTTCTATCTTATACTTATATGTTAAATAATTTTCTAATAACCACCTAAAATTTGAGAAACTTTTAGAGGTAGCCAGTCCGCCGTTGGCAGCGCCTGCAACCAGTGTACGCGGAATATAGGTTCCTGCGTTGGTTTGGGAAAACTCACTTCCGGCACCTAAATGATAGGTAAGATTTTTAATCAGTTTGTAATCCAAACCAATATTTGCATTAATTAGTTTGTTTTCTGAATCATTGTTTGGTTCCAATAAATTGGCTAGGGCATTATTTTTGCCCTGGTAAACAAAATAACTTCCATCTGGATTAAATACCGGCAAATTTGGCTGTGCAGTCAACAGACTAAATAAAGGAGCTGTAATATCGCCAGAATATGATTGGAGTTTAGAAACGCCGCTGGCGCCATAAAAATTAGCATTTAAACGCAGTTTTTCGTTCAATTTTTTATCCACTCCGATTCTGCCCGTATACCTGGTAAAACCTGTATTTTTTAATATACCGACTTGGTTGATGTAGTTTCCCGAAACATATACTTTTGAATTTGCATCGCCACTACTTACACTCAAATTCATATTGTTTATTAAAGAATTTTGAGTGGCTGCTTGCAACCAATTTGTATTGGTTGGCGTAAAACTAACGGGAAATACAGGCGGTTTTCCGTCCTCTATTGCGGTCGCATTTTGTATATCAGTATACTGCTGACCATTTAGTAAAGCTGGCTTATAGGTTAAATACTGTTGGCCGGTAGAATAGTCAAAATCTACAGCAACCTTTCCAATCTTGCCCTTTTTTGTAGTAATTAAAACAACACCATTGCCACCTCTAGCGCCATAAATTGCGGCAGATGAAGCGTCTTTTAAAATTTGAATGTCTTCAATATCATTTGGATTAATGTCTGCTCCGTTATTTGTAATAAACCCATCTACCACATAAAGTGGGCTATTGCTGGTTTGGATAGAGTTACCGCCTCTAATTAAAATCTGTAGGCCGGCACCCGGAGCAAAACTGCTTTGCTGCACTTGTACACCCGCAGCTTTACCCTGTATCGCTTGACCTATATTTGAGGTTGTACCACCGAGATTTAATTCATCGCTTTTTATTGTACTAATAGAGGCAGAAATATCGCCGCGCCGTTGAGTTCCGTAACCAACCACCACTACATCATTTAAACTGTTTTTTTCTTCCTCTAAAGACACAGATAATTTGTTTGATGCGCCAACAGTTAAAGTTTGACTTTTATATCCGATTAAAGACACTGTAATAGATTTGTTTGCGCCCTGCAGCGTCAAACTAAAATTCCCGTCAGCACCTGTTACAGCGCCATTTTTTGTGCCTGTTTCCATAACAGAAGCTCCGATTGCAGGCAAGTTTTTTTCGTCTTTAATGGTTCCGCTTACTTTTGTCTGCGCGCTTGAACGCGTGGCTACAAAAAATAGTAAAAAGAAAAGCATTCCGCTAAGAAATAGCTTTTTCCAACAATATTTATACCTTGAATCTGTTGCAGAACAGCCAATGTGGGATTTGTAAAGTTTATTCATTTGAAAAATTTAAATATTGTTTATTAAGTATCCTATTCAATTGTTAAACAATGTTGTATGGTTTGAAAACACTGCATTTAACGATGAAAAAATAAGCTTGTGTTGAAGTAAAGAATTTATATACCTTGTTTATTGCTTAGTGATTAATATCCACTGTAAAGACTTAAAAAATTGAAAATCAATGAGTTTAATGGCTTCCGGCATAAATTTATATGCTGAAGTTGCGCTGTCTCTGCAGATTGGATCGATGTTCTTTTACAATTATATAAAGTGATTTCCATAGAAGAAATTTTCTCAGTTTGTGCAGAACGAAATTAACCAATATTAAAAAATAAATTTGTGCGATATTGACAAATGCTTGTCGTATCATAGCATTTAATTCCAGAATCTTAAAAGTCAATAGCCATAGATTTCCCATACTTTCTTCGAGGTTAAAAGTATAATTCTAAGCAGTTTATTCTAAAAAAATTACCTGCGCCATGAAGTGTTTTTTGAGCTTGAAAAACAAAAAATATTAGCTTCTGTAAGAAATTAAAACAATCACCATCACCCACTTTGCATTGTCGGGCAGGGTGACTAATATTTGAAAACAGGTTTTTTCTATCCAATTTCACGGCTTAGATGGAACTTCAAAATGGTCAATTTATCGAAAACCTTGAAAATTATGCATAATGGCCTCGTCTGACAAAATATTGTTCCAGATTTTGAGCTCGTCAATAGTGCCATTAAAAAATCCAATTTTATTCAGTGGAAAAAATAAAGTCTCCATTTTTCTAACCTTTGTTTTATTTGAATCATTGTATTGAATCCAATTGTCATAAAGTTTCTTTTGTAATTTTCCATTGACGTATAGACTAGTTCCTTTATTTGTTCCTGTAACTACAATATTTGTCCATATATTTTCAGGTACGGTATAATTAAAATCATAATCATAACCTTCCCTAGAGAACCCTAGCTTTCCGCTCTGGTTCTGTTTCAATTTAAAAGAAGCATTCTCAGATTTGAAGATTGTTATATCGCTGTTTGGATTGGCTTGGGGTCGAATCCAAAATGATATGGTGTAGTTATAGCCAATTTCTTTGATTGGCAATGTGACATAGCTTTTATTTCCAGAAAATACTATTGCGTTGCCGTTTATACCCTTAGTAAACTTGGTGTTGGTGTATTTTAATCGCTTATCTGCTTTATCAAAAGCAAATTTTGCAATTTGACCAGAGTCCTTTGTCCCGATTTTTCCCCTAATATTAGAAGCTGGTCCCTCGCCTATATTTGCCGCTTTTCCCTGAAATTCTTCAAAACCAAGGCCGGTATGGTTTCCTACCCACATTTTTTCAGATAACACTTGCATAGCGGGAAAAACGCGATCATGAACATCTTTTTCTGAAATACCGTTGCCTACAATATCATTCCAAACGGCAAAAGAACCTCCTAAAATAGTCGTATCTCCGGGCTGGAACTGAATATCGCCAATCATAGAAGGCGTCCATTTGTTATAAATATTTTTCACATCAAGATAATCATAATAATAACCCGCAGCCGGCACAATATACAACCATCCATCAGGCGTACTAATCTGATTGTACCCTAGTTTTTTCATCTCTGTTGGATTGGCATAACCATTATACCAAGTATTCATCGTCACATTTTTAACTTTTACCGGGGTAATTCCTGCTGCGTGTGTTAGTGCTCCCCATAATCTTACCTTTTTTCCAAAACCTTCAATATATTTGATCATATGGTCGGTGAACGCCCTAAAAATTTCCGCGTCTTTTTTTGCATATTCATCTGTGCCTATGTGGACTTCATCACCGATAAAAACAGGATTTTTGCCAGAAAGATATTCTTTAAACACATTTTCCATCACCGTAATGCTAAGCGGATTGTGAAGATCGAGGTGATCCATTCCATATGCTTCACTCCCAATTTCGGGAATGGTTTTTGTAAAAGCGAGTGCATGTGCCGGAGCGTCTATTTCTGGAATAATATGAACTGCGTAGGTTTTTGCTAATTGTTGTAAAGCGATGAAATCCTTTTTACTATAGGAGCCGTCATTTGCAGTTAAGCCTGGATAGGTAGTGTTTTCTAAGCGAAAGGCAGAATAAGTTTCGTTCCAATGATCATTAAAAAACTTTTTAAAGCCATTGTCATTTAAATGAACTTGAAAATCGTTCATTTTATAGTAAGACATAAATTTAACATAGTCTTGCAAGAATCTTAAACTAAAAAATTTGCGCCCAACATCCAATACAAATCCTCGTACTTTAAATTCCGGATAGTCTCTGGCAACCCCTTTAGGTATTGAAATATTCTGTTCTAGCAACTGTAGCAAAGTCCTTGTACCCCAAAATAACCCTTCATATTTTAAAGCACTAATTGTTATATAGCTGCTTGAATTAAAATAATAGCCCTCCTTTCCGATCGAGGAATCCTTTTCATTAAGTGTTAAAAATAAATCTCCCTTTTTTGGGTTTGCGGTGACTATTTTAATAACAAACCCAGTCTGTGCTTTCAAATCTTTTTGTAAAACGCCTGCAACTTTGTTTAAAGTTGATGAATGTAATTTGCTAATAACAATTCTTGAGGTCGGCAATAGTCTATAAGAACCCTCGGCGCCATGCCATTCTCGTAACGAGGGAATAACAAAGGGTTGAGCATTTATGCCCCTATTGCCAAATTTACCTTGCACAATAACTTCTCTGGAAAAATCAGTTTTAATGGTATCTGTTAGCTTGCTAATTAACTGAAAATATACGTTAACTTTAGTCGCGACGAGTGGCTTTGTGATCTTCCCTAAATGACTGACAATAGGTTTATGATCCGTTCCGACTAATTCCACGCGATATCCATCTGGACTAAGGGGAAAAGAAATTTCTGTATCACTAGCGTTCAATGCTTGGATTTCTGGTACTGATTTTACTAAATTGCTATCCGTTTGGGCAAAAAGAGGGCTATAAAAAGCAATCGACAAAATAATTAACCATGCTGTTCTTTTCATATTTACAATTGAGTTAAGCATTTATTGCTTAGCATTTTGCGGCTTACATTATTATAAATAGAAACTGTTCCGCTCATCTAAATTATTCCATTTTCCATCTGCAACTTTAAACTGGAGTTTAAGGGATTCTTGACTAACCTTACTTTTTAGCATATAAATTGTGATTGGATGATATCCTTCGGCGAGTACAATGCTTTTTTCGATCGTTTGCCCGGCATGATAATCAAAATCTGCATCAAGTAAATTTGCTTCATGCAGCTTAACAAAAGATTTTCCCTGTGTGGCAAGTTTAAAGGTATAAAGGCCTTTTTTTGATATTTTAATTAAGGCGGTATATCGCACCATACCGGGCTGCTTACTATTTATGGTAGACAATGATTTAACCACTCCAACCCGGTCGGGATTAATTGCATCTAACGAAGGAACATACTTAAAATCACCCTTAAAAAAAGACCATTTCAGCCCGTTTTTCAGATTTTTAGGTACATTTACTCCTGGTATAGGTGTTTCATCGTACGGACGCGGCGCTGCCAAATCTGCCATTCTAACCTGCAAAACTTTGGCTTGCATTTGACTCTGCATTTTGTGGAAATCTGCTTTTTTAGCAAGATTATTTATCTCTTTGGGATCTTTTACAACATTATAAATCTCAAATTTATCTTCGGCAGATTTTACGTCGTATCTCACCCCCACAAAATCGCCAAACCGAATCATTTGCATTTGATTCCGCTTTCTATTGGCGTGATTGGGTTCAAATTCATTAAAATTTGGGGTACTTCCCGACTCAAAATATTCTGTATAAACTAAACCTTTCTCTTGCTTTCCGATATTTGTGAGTGCGGGAAGCAGCGATATACCCGTAATTCTTGCTGGTATTGGGGTTTTAGCAATCGCCGCAAAAGTGGGCAGCCAATCCGAAAGCATTGACGGCATATTGACCGTTTTACCCGCAGCGATATGTGTTGGCCATACCACGAAAACCGGCATCCGCACACCTCCTTCCCAAACGTCACGTTTGATTCCATCGAAAGGGCCATAACTTTCAAAAAAAGTAGGTTTGTTTGGGACAAATGAAGGTGGTAAATAGGATTCTATTGAAGGTCCATTGTCAGAGCTAAAAACAACCACGGTATTTTTGTCGATCTTCAAATCTGATAATAATTTCCGGATATCGCCAACGGCATCATCCAAACGTCTAACTGCCGTTGCATATCTTTTATAAGTATCTGGCCAGGGTACCTTGGGCGTATTTGGTAATTTATCATCATCATAAGTAGCATTTTCATAATCTGGATGCACATAATGATCCACGGTTCCGGAAGCTGTATTGATCATTTCGCCTGGTTTTCCAAGCCACTGTAGGCCACCTGTTAAACCACCTCCATCGGGATATTTTTGAGTAGGCAATTCCAAAACTGCATGAGGAGCGTCATATGCCAAATACATAAAAAATGGCTTTTTATCCTTTTTATTTTTTTCAAAACCTGCAATGTAGTCTTTGGCTTTGGCAGTCCATAAATCTGTGGTATAACACTTTGCCAAACCTTTCGAAACCTCCGTATAATTGGCCCAAACTTCTTTTTTCCCTCTGTAAACACCCTCAACCGGATAATGCTCGTGGCCATCTGAGTGGCGCATGTAACCATAATAGGTATCAAATCCCCTTTTTAGTGGATGTGCAGGCCAATTTGGCTTCTGCTTTTCATCTACACCTTGTAAACCCCATTTGCCAATAGCAACAGTCGCGTAACCGTCACCTTTTAATACAGTGGCAATGTTGTGGTTATTTTCTAAAGCTTTATCAAACTGATTGTCTCTAACAGGTGCATTTCCTTGGTTGACTCCCGTTAATAAAGAAGCCCTAGAAGGCGCACAAACTGGTGCATTTGCATATTGCTGCGTTAAAATGGCGCCAGATTTAGCCATCTCATCCAAATGCGGAGAAGATAAAGCAGGCAGGTTTTTGTTTTTTTGATTTTGAAACAATACGCCAACATCACCATACCCCAAATCATCAACCAAAATGTAAATGATATTGGGTTTTTGCTGCGCCTCCACATCCGTATTAGCAGAAAGAAGACACGCGATAGAAAAGCTAAACACGAAGAAGAGACTTCTATAATTTTCCATATTTCAAATAAAAGAGACTATTTTAATCGAATAGTTGCCTCAATTTTTTGTTTTTTCTCGATTTGTTGATGTTAGCTACTTGCTGATAAGTGCCGAGCCTTTGCCAAATTTGTAATGTCTTACGTTACGCTCGATTTACATGCCTTTTTCTGGTTTTAAGTTTTGCAAAATTGGTGTCTCTAGGCTGGTAATTGTTCTATGGATTTTTTCGTTCTTCTGTTCGAAAACCTCAATCTCGTTCTTGCCTATTTTTAGCCAGCAGCCAGGAACATATAAGGTTTGTTGCGGACCAACACTCCAATATCTACCTATGTTAATTCCATTGATAAATACAATTCCTTTACCCCAATCGCTCATGTCTAAAAAAGTGTCGCCGGTTTTAGTCAATTGAAAAGCGCCTTTGTAAATGGAAGGACGATCGATTTCGGCTTTTGATTTTCCAGCGGTTAATTTAGGCGCAACGTCCATTGGTAATTTATACATTTCCCAATTTCCCGTAATTTTTTGCCCGTTTACAATTACGGGAGAGATAATGCCTTTTTTACTCTCTACTATTTTAGCTCCATAATTTATTCGCCCCATATTCTCTACCAAAATATCTAAAGTGGCGTTAAAAGGAATATCAATATCACAGTCGTATTTTTTATAATAGCTGTTCAATTCTGCAACCTTTGTTCCATTTACGTAAACAATTGCGTAATCTCTAAGGCCGGCAAGCTCTAATTTACCACTTATGGACTGTTTGAACTTACGGCTATACCAAACATAACCGTGTCCTTGATTTAAATCTTCGAAAGACAAAGGCTGATTGCTGGTTATCGGAACAATATTACTTCTAACTTCTTCTAAATCAATAGATTCGCTGAGTTTTATTTCTGGAAACTTAATAACCGGGATTCTTGGAGGAACCGCGGGTGTTGTTTGGTTTTTCAATAAATCTCTTAATGCGTTATACTTTTCGGTCGGCCAACCAGCTTCGCTTATGGGTGCATCGTAATCATAACTCGTCAAATCAGGCTGAATGTTGTGTTTGTTGTCATAGTTAGCACCAGATGTAAAACCAAAACTTGTGCCGCCATGAATCATATAGTAATTGAAGGAAACGCCCGCATCTAAGTATTTTTTTGTTTGATCAACAACGCTTTGAGTAGAAACCAATGGAAAAGGCTCAGCCCAATGGTCTAACCAACCTGGGTAAAATTCTGCAACCATATAAGGACCTTTATTATCGTGGTATTTATCAACTACTTGTTTAAGTTTGTCTACATCGTCTTCTCCATTCGCCATTGGCAAAGCGCCCGGCAAAGCGCCACCGTCAAATAACCAACTGCCGTCAGAAGTAAAAAATGGAACGTTAAAACCCACGTCTTTTAGTTGTTGGAATACTGCGGCGCTGTACTTTTTATGGTCTTCTAGTGGGATATCTTTTCGCTGGGCTACGTAGCTCCCAAATTCATTTTCGCCCTGAACCATTACTATAGGACCACCATTTGTGACCAGTAAATTTTTAATCTGCCCATAAAGCGCTGTAAAATAAGCTTTGGTCGCTGCCAAATATTGTGGGTTATCGGTACGAATAACCATGCCCGGCACTTTAGCCAAAAACCAAGGATAACCCCCAAATTCCCATTCGGCGCACACATACGGCCCGGGTCTGAGAATTACAAAAAGTCCTTCTTCTTGCGCAATTTTAATGTATTCTGCAATGTCTCTATTGCCTGTTTTAAAATCCCAGACGCCAGGTGCAACTTCGTGATAATTCCAAAATACACAAGTTGCCACAGCATTTAATCCCATGGCTTTCATCATTTTTAGTCGCTGGCGCCAATATGGCTGAGGAACTCGCGCATAGTGCATTTCTCCACTATGTATCTGAATCGGTTTTCCGTCTAAAAGAAAAGCCCCATCAGCAATTACAAACGTGTGTGAGGAGTTCTCATTTTTAGATTGCGCTTCTATTTTTGCAGAGAAGCAAGTAAATAACAATATCAACACTATGCTTATTTTCATTCTTATTTTTTTAAAAGCCATCTATTTAACCTTTTTGTTTTTCAATGATGCATCAAAAGTATAATATTAGTAGATGCTTCTTTAAATAATTTTCTTTAATACGCTACTTTATAATCCTTTTTTAACGGGGCTCCGGTCCATGCCTTTACGCTTGTCCACGGAGCTGGAGGATCTATCCAGAAGTTATTATCAGCAGGCAAACCAAGTGTTAAAAAAGATAAAGTTGCCATATACAGGCTTCCGGTAGAAGTGTAATAATCTGCAACTTCTGGTTGATGCCCGTTAAAACCCAACACCAACCAACCTCCTTTATCAAAATTTTGATCACCGTCATACATATTATGCATTACCTTGGTTAGCGCGCAGCGCACTTGTGCAGGTTTTATGTATTCAGGCAGCTTTTCCATTAAGGCAGTTTGGGCCAACGCTTGAAATGCAGCAGTACGATAAGTTATTGAACGACCATCTGCAGGATAAGTCCCTTCGGGCGAAATAACGCGCTCTAAATACTCAGAATATCGAACCATCCTATTAACGTTCAAATCAAAATCTGCATGAGCGAGCCGTTTATGATCTAAAAGTACTTTTGATAAAGCAACCAGCATCGGATGTATAACATATGAGTTATAATAATCCATACTAAACTTAGCCCCATCGCTATACCAGCCATCGCCAACATACCATTCTTTCATTTTGTTAATGGCAAACTGAATTCTTGCCGGATCATATTGTTCGCCGATGCTCATTAGGAAGCCCTCGTTTAAACCTGCAAAAAGCAACCAATTATTGTAGGCACCACTACGGTTCCTTAACGATTTAAATGCTTCCACGAAGCGCCTTTTAGTCGCATCATCCAAAGGCTCCCACAACGCTTTTGGCGCCCGTAAAAATGCAAGCGCAACGTAAGCTGCATCGACAATTGGCTGGCTCTCGCTGCCCCAACTTATATAATCTGGACTTGCCGGATTAACCGAATTTGCAAAACCTTTTAACAATTCTAGACGCATTGTTTTGCGCATTTTGCCTTCCTTTGTCTCCTCATCTGGTAAAGCCAACCAAGGTGCAACACCAGCAACGGTTCTACCCATCGCCTCTAAATAAGTTACCTTCCTTAAATTTAAAGCATAATCTGGATTATGTTCTAAAGGCATGTTTTTCTTTAAGGTTCCGTTGGCAAGATTATGTATGACCGGATAAGCGATTTTATACAAACTTTTAACCCAGAATGCTCGATCTTCTAAACCTGTTGTTGCTTTTCTATTCTGTGCATTGGCCATGTAGAAGAACATCAACATAACAGCAAGTAATTTGTATTTCATTTGATGTGATTGAAAGTAAACAATGGTAACTTATAAAATTCTATTTCCTTCCCGAGGCAAATGCAAATTCTGCCATAGGGCCAGACATTACATTTGATTTAAAAGCTCGAACTTGAAGAATCTGCTTATACTTTATGATTTTATAAGACAGGGATTCTCAAGTAAAATGACCTTCGTAAATACAATGTTGGCAATGGTCTAATTTTAAATCGCTAAAAACCCAAGTCTATAGATACTAATCAGATTTGGACTGTTTGACTAAACGCCAACTTAAAAATGTATTCTCCACATCATATCCTTTGGGTTTGATAAACCGTGAGCAACCTTGAAGCAAAAAACTTTATTTAAGTAGAAATTCTGATTCAAGTTAAAATAGGGTCAACCTTCGCAGCGCAAGGTATCGTTGAATAGCCGTATTGTGTGCAAGTATGTTAGCGATTCGTTGTCGTATTATAGCAACATTTCCCCCAGACCTACTGAATTAGGCTGTTTGATTATAAAAAAAATTAAGCGCCAATTATATTTAAAATGGCAAAAAGCGACGGTGAGTGCGCTAAAGTGCTATTGAAAGTGGATAGGGAACTTTCTATTACTGGCAGATGTAAATTGTTGCCGTATCAGGAACAGCAAAAAGTCAATGTAGCGTTTTTCAAAATTGAGAACCATAAAATGGCGGTTAAAATTATTATATATTTTCGATAAGGAAAAGAAAGTCTGGTAAGAATTGCACTTGAAACGTTTTGGAACTGTCGAGAAACCGATTCATTTTTAACTTATTAACTAGCTCAAAGATGGTTTAGGTTCGATTTGAAAAGTTCGTTGGATTATAAATTTTAAAGACATATTTAAAAAGAATGAATTAAAAATTCTCCCCATGATGGCGTAAATGAGAATCCACACGACCACAGGGAGAAAATTATTTTTTTCTATAACATATCGCTTTTCTTAAACCTGATTAAATATATCGGTTTATCAGATTCTCTAAGTATTCTTGTCTACCGCTTGTTTTTGCAGGTTCGCCATTGCTTGCTGCATAGTTGCGTAAATCTTCTAAAGACAACTTGCCATTTTCAAAATCGCTACCTGCACCACTATCAAAAGAAGCGTAGCGGTCTGCTCTTACCTTTCTGTAATCAGACTTTTTCAAGATATCATTTGCAATGATTAGCGCTCTGGCAAATACATCCATTCCTCCAACGTGTGCATAAAAAAGATCTGCAGGGTCGGTAGAGTTACGTCTTATCTTGGCATCAAAATTTATCCCGCCGCCTGCAAAACCGCCTGCCTCTAAAATAATAAGCATATATTCTGCAACCTCCATCACATCGTTCGGGAATTGATCAGTGTCCCAACCGTTCTGCATATCGCCTCGATTCGCGTCCATCGAGCCCAACAATCCATTGTCTACCGCAACCTGCAATTCGTGCGCAAAAGTATGGCCCGCAAGTGTGGCGTGGTTTACTTCTAAATTGAGCTTAAAATCCCCTAAAAGATCATATTTCTGCAAAAAACCGCAAACAGTAGCCGCGTCGTAGTCATACTGATGTTTGGTTGGCTCGCATGGTTTTGGTTCGATGAAAAAAGTACCTTTAAAGCCTTGTTTGCGTGCATAATCTTTAGCCGAATGCAAAAACTTAGCAAGATGTTCTTGCTCGCGTTTCATATCCGTGTTTAATAAACTCATATAGCCTTCTCTGCCACCCCAGAAAACATAATTTTCGCCGCCAAGGGCAATTGTTGCATCAATAGCTGCTTTTACCTGGGCTCCGGCATGTGCCAATACCTTAAAATCAGGATTTGTAGATGCGCCATTCATATAACGGCTATGGCTAAACACATTTGCCGTGCCCCATAGCAACTTTACGCCACTTTCCGCTTGCTTCTGCTTGGCATAGTCTACTAGGGTTTGCAATCTCTTTTCATTGCTTGCTACGTCGTTGGTGTAATCCACCACATCAATGTCGTGGAAGCAGTAATATGGCAAACTCATTTTGGTAATGAACTCAAATGCGGCATCCATTTTGTCCTTCGCACGCGCTATTGCGTCTGCTTTTGCATCCCATGGAAAAACATGCGTAGCGCCGCCAAAGGGATCCGCGCCGTTTCCATTAAACGAATGCCAGTAAGAGCATGCAAACCTCAAGTGTTCTTTCATTGTTTTACCCGCAACAACCTTTTCGGCATCATACCAACGAAATGCGAGTGGATTGTCTGATTCCCGACCTTCATATTTGACCTGACCTACTCCGTTAAAAAATTCTTTTTCTCCTGTTACTATCGACATAATTATTATTTTTTGTTAGCTATTTGACGTATTTTTTATTTCCTGTTCTAGCAAAGCTTTCCAACTTTGGTAAATCGGTTCAAAGCTTGGGGCTTCCTGTGGGTGTATTTTCTCGATGACTGTTGTATGTGCAAAAGCTTCCTCATCAGAAAACAATTTGGCACCGATTCCCGCTCCAATAGCAGCACCAATACTGCCGTCGTTATTGTAAAGTTCGACCGGTACCCCTGTTGCATTTACAAAAGATTCTGCAAACAGTTCGCTCAAGAACATATTTGATTTTCCTGCTCGGATAACGACGGGATTCATGCCGTTGCCGCGCATAATATCTAAACCATAGCGAAATGCACATGCGATACCTTCTTGAGCGGCACGATAAATATGTGCTGGCGTATGCAGGTTTAGATCGATGTTTGATAGCTGAGCGCCTACGCTTTTATTTTCAAGCATCCGCTCGGCACCGTTTCCAAATGGCAGGATACGCAGGCCATCACAACCCATAGGTGCCTTCTTCGCTTCAACATTCATTTCTTCATAGCTTAAATGCGGAGCAAAAGAATTCTTTATCCATCGATATAGGCTTCCCGTGCCATTGATGCAGAGCAGAACGCCCAATCTTTTTTCAGCGGTGGTAAAATTAACGTGTGCAAAAGTATTTACCCGCGATTTTGGATCGTATGCAAGTTTATCGCTTACGCCGTAGATGACGCCAGAAGTACCTGCCGTAGCTGCAACCTCCTTGGGTTTCAATACGTTGAGCGAAAGCGCATTATTTGGCTGATCACCCGCTTTATAGCTCACAGGAATTCCTTTTTTTAAGTTTAACAATAATGCAATATCCTCCCTGACTATACCGTGCTGAGAGAAAACCGGTTCTATTGCCGGAAAAAGCGATTCATCGAAACCAAAATAATTAATTATATCTTTTGAAAGTCCACTAGTTTTAAAATCGAAAAAAATACCTTCCGAAAGTGCTGAAGCAGATGTGGTTACTTTGCCTGTTAACTTCATGGCAATGTAATCTCCGGGTAGCATTATTTTATCGATCTCTTTATAAATGTCGGGCTCATTTTCCTTTACCCAAGCCAGTTTGGAAGCCGTAAAGTTACCCGGCGAGTTGAGCAGATGCGATAGACAAGTTTCCTTTCCAATCTCTTCAAAAGCCCTGTTTCCAATTTCTACAGCACGGCTATCACACCAGATAATGCTATTCCGCAGCAATTTCTTGTTTTTGTCTACCAAAACAAGGCCATGCATCTGGTATGCTATGCCAATCGCTGAGATATCTGTAGGATTGTAACCAGCCTTGTTATGGCACAAAGCTATAGCCTCACACGTTTGTTCCCACCACATCTCTGGCGACTGCTCTGCCCAACCAGTTTGCAATGATATAATGGGCGATTCTTTTTCTGGGTATTGCGCAGAGGCAATTACTCTTTGGTCGCTAACGTTTAAAACGCTGACTTTTACAGATGAGGTACCTATGTCTATTCCTAACAACAACATATTAAATAATTGCTTTAATTCAACTTCTCGAAACAAACTTAAAAATTAAATTTATTAAAATGCAATCGATTGCGTAAATTCTTAACTTCTATTTAATTTGCTAAAAAAAATAACCAGCCTTTTGAAATACCCTTATTACTCATTTGGTTAAGTACAAACGATTATTTTCCTACTGTGGGATGCAACCAGACTGGGCGCGTAATTAAATTTAGTTGAGTAACTTCTGACTAGTATGAGCTCAAAATCATCATTGTAAAAAATCATTCATGCGATAAATCATAGGATACTTTAAAGCTTCTGCGCTGCAGCAATGCTGGAAGGATAAAAAGGAATTAATATTTTTGTCTTGAGTAAAATAAATTCCTAGTTGCGGCTTTTTTCTTTGAATTCATAATTTGATGCTTTCAAGCAAACCAAAAAGCCTGTAATTGATTAATTTACAGGCTTTTACCCTTTTGATGCGGAATGGACGGGACCCCAACCATCCCTGTTAAATATCTATTTAACAATAAGTTACAACTTACAAAAATATATGCGCTCTAAATGCACACCAATAAATCCCATCAAAGAACAACAATTCTAAATTCAAATATAGAGATAATCTAGGAATATTTTTCTCAAATCCACCCACAATCTGCTTAGGGAGGAACGGTGTAACCGATATGTTGTAATGATATCAGACCCATTGCACAATTCTTTATCCCGTCCTCGTTTCCCGTATAATGCACCTCCTACTCTACCGAAAAAATATATTCCCCTTCTCGTTAATTTCGCCACTCATTGCATAAAGTCTTTCGATTAATTTTTGGGCATCTGGAGACTTTTCCCCAAGGCAAATTGGCGTTCCAACGGTGAGTACGTCAGCATTTAATATCCTCTTGAAAAAGCAGGTTACACATCTATTTTCCACCCATATTTTTTCATATCTGGATATATTCCAGTAGCCAAATCATGATCGATAAAACGAATCTCATCAACCTTACCTTTTTCGTTAAGCATAATTGATTTAGAAACTTGCATCAACATGTCAGTGTGACTAGTCTCTGTGCCTTTCTCCAAAGTACAGTTAATGTAACTCGCACTTGAATCACTAAAATTCAAATTTTTCTTGTTTATCAGATAAATTTGCAACTTCTAGCATACATTGCGAGTCCTAAACATTAAAAATTCGTTCGATTTTTAAGTATCTTTCACTCTGATCCATTATGACTACAATAAAAAACAAGATACCCCGGTTTATGTGGGATATCCTGTTAAAAACAATCAAAAAGCACTAT
This sequence comes from Pedobacter sp. UYEF25, assembly GCF_054061655.1. NCBI lineage: Bacteria > Pseudomonadati > Bacteroidota > Sphingobacteriia > Sphingobacteriales > Sphingobacteriaceae > Pedobacter > Pedobacter sp. UYEF25. Next base: position 126,331 of record NZ_JBSSEL010000005.1, read on the forward strand.
GAAGATAAATTATTGAATATCGTAACCAACCAGTCCTAAAAAATTATATTTCCCTGCAACGCCGGCACCGTCTGCAGTTGTGGCAAGAATATACTGTTTTTTATAGGTAAAGTTGCTGCCATTGATGTCAAACTTGTTTACAGAAAAGGATTGGAGCGCCCCTGTATTATACAAATATTTGTTATCGGGCGACACCCAAACTTCTTTAGAATCACCGCCTTTAGGAGCAAGATCTCCCCTAACTTGAGTAGAGGCATAATTCAAAGTCGTGCCATTTACGTTAAATGCTGAGACAAGACTTGTTTGAAAACTAGATACGTAAAGTTTGTCGCCTGCCGGATTCAATACCGTCCAGCAAGATTCATTGATCGCTAGGGCGGGCGTTGCACTAAAGTTTGCAGTTTTCGTAACGGATGAGCCACCATCTGTCAAAACGGTAACACTGTTATCCATTTTGGATGGAATGAGGTTAAAGTTTGAGACGAACAATTTAGAATTGCTGTTTTTTGCCCAACTAAAACCTATGGTGCCGGCAATACCTGCTTCTTCAAAATATCTACCATTGCTTACGTTACCGTTTGCAAAATCATAAATATATACGCGGCTCGCATGCTGTTCGGCTAATGAAGTAACTTTGGTGTCAAAATGTGCGATGCCCCATGTAGATACAGCCAGTTTAGTGCCATCATTACTAAAACTCACAGTAGTTGGACCGCCATTCTCACGTACATATTTATCCAATTGCTTTATACTGGCAAGTGTGCCGGTACTGGTGTTAAATGTGAAGAGCTGGATGTTTCTTTCGTTATCAGTTGCATCCGGCAATTTAAGGTCTTGCATGTAAAACGCGTCGTTGGGATAGCGTTCTATCGCCGCCCCGTCTTTTTGAACGTTTGGATTGTTCCATTGGTTACCCACAACCAACCAGTACTCATCTGCACTGCCATTTTTCTTCGTATAGCTAATGCTTACCGGTCTCGTACCGCCAGAGGGAACTTTGTTTTTATAAGTTAAATCGCCTGTTTTTTTATTCAATCCGAAGACCGAAACATCTTTACCGCCCGCGTTCACCGCCAGTAAATAGTTGCCTATTATTTGTACACCACCTTGGGCATCAAAATCGCCATGGGCATCGCCACCAGCGGCTACGTTTGCCCCACCTAGACTATTGGTGCTGAAAGCTTTTTCGTCGCTAAGGGTTCCATCTGTATGGCGAGAAAATCTAACCACCTGGTTGGTGGTTTCTCCGTTCGTACTGGTATAAAGGAAACCTACAACATCGCCGTTAGTGCCTTGTTGGTAATAATCTTTTTTGCAACTGCTCACTAAGAGCATCCAGCTTACTGCCACTGTACATAGTAGGGTAAACTTACTTTTTAACGTAGTCATAATTTATTTTATTTGATGTAAAAAATGTTTTTAATCTTTATCAGCTTTAATTTGTAGTTATCTTCCACCGGCGTCGGTGAAAGCCTCTCCCGCTGTGTAAAGAGACGCGCCTAGCAGCACGACATCTTTTATGATAAATTGGCCTGGCATCGGAGAAATAAAAGGAAAAGAGTACCCGGGTTGCACAATGCCAGGTGTAGAGAAAAGGAAGGTAAGTGTTATAAGAAAAGTGATTGCTGCAGCAACACTACCCCAGGCAGAGAGTATAGCCATAAACGGTCTGCAACATATTAGCAGACCGGTTGTAATTTCTATCACGCCCAACAATTTGGCAAATCCTACAACTCCAAGCATTGAAGGAAGCCAGGACATGACGGGGCTATTGCTTGCCAAAGGTGCAATTCCTTCTGCTTCGTAAGGAGTAAATTTTAATATGCCTATCCAGATCAGCACTAAGGCCAATCCGTAACGGATTAAATAGAACCCCCATTTTTGCAGGTTTGCCCAATTTTGCGAGTTTGTGTTTGTGCTTAAATTTTCCATGAGATTAGACTGTGTTAAATAATTGAGCTGCTAAAACTTTGCAGTTTATCATTTAGACGTAGCCTTCGGGAAACCCTTACATTTTTTTTTATTTTTTTTTGAGAACTGTTTAATTCTACTAAAGTTTCTTGTTAATCTTACTTTTCAATGATTCTATAAAATCACCCTCAAGCAAAGGTTTTGTAACAGGCTCTGTTAAAAATTTACGATAAAGATTGTTTATTAGCTCGCTTTGCCCTTGGCAAATCTCACATTCAGGACATTGTGACAAATGATCCTCCAAATTCCCTGTATCCTCAGTAGAAAGTATCTCAAATTGCTTTTGCTCTATAAGACGAGTAACTTTTTCGCAATGATTATCGTTTTCTCTTGGAGTCATTTTAATGGAGTTTTATGCTGGCTTAACATCTGAATTTCTGCAGTCTCAATATGAATCAGATCCAGAATTTATTTGAACAGCATAGTGTGATACCTGCAATCAATTGGAAACGCATCCTTTTTCCCAAAGAACAGAGATTCAGAAAGCTTTGAAATCTCAAGGTATCCAATTAGAATCGTGGGCACCCTTTGCTCATGGTAAAAATAATCTTTTTAATCAGTCACTTTTAAAAGCACTTTAAACAAAATATAGTAAGAGTGTTGCTCAAATGGTGCTACGATGGTTAATTTCAAAAATAAGTCGTTGCTATTCCGAAATCAACAAATGTAAAAAGAATTAAGGAAAATTTTGATGTATTTGACTTTGGGTTATTAGCCGATGATATGGCAACTATCCAATCGTTAGATCAAGGTAGCGGACTAATTTATAGTGTTTAAGAAATGTTTGAAAATCGGACTACAACAATTACCAATTCGGCTACTTTTTATGGAACGACAATCAGGAATTTTGTATTTGAAATTTAATTTTATAAACAATTAGAAAATAAGTATGCAAAAGAGAAAATTAGGAAATAGCGAATTGGAAGTTTCCGCACTGGGTTTTGGCTGTATGGGTTTAAACTTTTTGGATGGCAAAGGACTTGATAAAAAAGATGCCATAACACTACTGCGCAACGCAGTCGAAAGAGGTATCACATTTTTTGATACCGCAGAAGCCTACGGACCTTACACCAATGAAGAAATTGTTGGCGAGGCATTACAACCTTATAGAAAAGATATAGTAATCGCCACAAAATTTGGATGTAAAGATGCTAGACCAGCAGTAGGTTTAGACAGCAGACCCGACACTATAAGAGCAGTAACCGAAGCATCTCTAAAAAGGCTAAAAATAGATTACATTGATTTGTTGTTTCAGCACAGAGTTGACCCTGATGTTCCGATAGAAGATGTTGCAGGAACAGTAAAAGACCTGATACAAGAGGGCAAAGTAAAATATTTCGGTTTATCGGAAGCAAGCGTTAAAACCATTCGCAAGGCACATTCAATTCAAACTGTATCAGCTTTACAAAGCGAATACTCTTTGTTTTGGCGTGAGCCAGAAGATGAAATCATACCTACCTTAGAAGAGTTAGGAATTGGTTTCGTTCCCTTCAGTCCTTTGGGCAAAGGGTTCCTCACAGGTATAATAAACAAAAAATTAGAGGATATCGACCGTAGAAACATTATTCCTCGTTTCAGCGAAGAAAACATTAAGGCTAATTTGGTTCTAGTGGATGCGCTATCTGAGATTGCTAAACAAAAAAATATTACGACTGGACAATTAGCATTAGCTTGGCTATTAGCTCAAAAGTCGTGGATAGCACCAATCCCTGGAACTACAAAATTGCATCGTTTAGAAGAAAACATTAGCAGTGCAAATGTTATATTAACAGCCGACGAGCTTGCAAAAATTGATACAACAGTAAATGGAATTACACTTGTAGGCGACCGCTATCCTGAATTTTTAGAAAAACAAATAGACAAATAAAAAGGAATAGAGATGCAAAATATTAAAGGAAAAGTAGTTGCTATTACAGGTGCAAGTAGTGGAATGGGCAAAGCCATTGCAATAGAATTAGCAAAAAATGGCGCAAAGGTTGTTTTGGGTGCAAGGCGAACAGAACAATTACAACAAATTGTTGAAGAAATTAAAAGTACAGGTGGTGAAGCCGCCTGTGCTAAAATTGATGTAAAGAATAAAGCCGATTTAGTCCGATTGGTGAGGACAGCAGTTGAGGAATACGGAAGTTTAGACGTTATCATAAACAACGCAGGTGTAAGTCAATTAAGCCGCATTGACGGGCTGGATATCGACGGTTGGGAAGAAATGATTGACATTAACCTCAAAGGCGTTTTGTATGGAATGGCAGCTGCAATTCCCGTTTTCAAACAACAACAATCGGGGCACATCGTCAACATCATTTCAACTTCGGGAATAAAGATTGTGCCAATGCAAGGGGTTTATGCAGGAAGTAAAAATGCCATTCGCACTATCGCAGAAGCGTTTCGTCAGGAGTCAGACGGAAACATACGCATTACAGGCATTTCGCCCGGATTTGTGAAAACAGACTTTGCGAACAACATAAAAAACGAAGAAATGAAAACAACTATTCAAAAAGGAATGGAACAAATTGCCATAAATCCATTGGCTATTGCTAAAGCTGTGATTTATGCATTAAGCCAACCTAACGATGTTGAAATTGGCGATATAGTTATTCGCCCGTCAAAACAAAATTGATTAAATTCGTAAACGAAAAATGCAACAACAATCTAACATAAATCACATAAAAAGTATATCGCAACTGGTGCGTCTCTTGGGAGTTCCTGCACCCTTGCACCCTCTGATTGCATTGGTTGATTATAATAACGTTTCTGTTGAAATGTTTCCAAAAGGGCAAAAAGTAAGTCTTGATTTTTATAAAATTTCCTTTAAGCTGACATTTACAGGACACATAAAATACGGACAAGGATATTATGATTTTGAAGAAGGCGGATTAGCATTTTTGAAGCCAAAACAAATCGTTTCTCCACCGCAAGACATAGAAAGCTATGAAGGGATTGCTTTGTATTTCCATTCGGACTTTATCCGAAATTATCCGTTAGCAAGCACAATAAATCAGTATGGCTTTTTCTCATACGATGTTTCAGAAGCCTTATTTCTATCGGCAAGGGAAAAGGAAATCATAGCCAATTTATTTGCTACAATAGCCGGTGAATTAGACTACAATATAGACAGCTTCAGTCAAGATGTTTTGGTATCGCAAATAGAATTGTTATTGAATTACAGCAATCGTTTTTACAACAGGCAATTTATCACGAGGAAAGCAATCAATCACGACATCATAACTTCTTTGGACAAACTTTTAAATAGTTATTTTGAAGATGAAAACAGTTTGAAAAGTGGCTTACCATCCGTGAAATATATCAGCACGGAATTAAAATTATCTCAACGCTATTTAAGCGATATGTTGCGTTCATTGACAGGACTAAACACACAACAATACATTCAAAACGCAATCATAGAAAAAGCTAAAGAAAAATTATCAACTACAAATCTTTCCGTTTCAGAAATTGCTTATGAATTGGGCTTTGAACATTCACAATCGTTTAGCAAACTTTTCAAGACAAAGACAAATCTTTCGCCATTGGAATTCAAACATTCATTTAATTAACGACGGCAGAAAGCGAATTATAAAAAGCCAATTCCTATAACATCGGTTTGACAATAATTACAAATCAATAATAGTTCTCACAATTCCCCATTTTTTTTGATTAAGTGGGTTTTATTTATTGCTATTCTACCGTTTCGTGAATTTAACTTGCATTATCATTAGTCAGATTTTCGAAAACAAGTGGTCTTTATAACATGTATTATGTTTATTTATGCAAAAAAATGGTTTTGTAAAAAGACTATTGGATAGTTTGAAAATTTAGAATCTTAGGATAAATTTGGTTAACTTAATTGAAAAATAGGCGCTATATTAAAGCGCATATATACTCATCAGCTGTCATTGTAAAACGATAAAATATAAAAATAAGCTACAGAATATGAGTACAGCATACAAACCGAAAAATTATAATTCACTTTCGCCATATTTAATTGTAGATAATGCACAAGAATTAGTTGACTTAGTGAAAAAGTTATTTAATGCAAAGCAGTTCAGACGCTTTGACAGAGATAATGGAAAAATTGCCCATTGTGAATTACAAATTTATGATACCGTAATAATGATTAGCTACAGCCTTGAAAATTATCTTGCAAACAAAATAATGCTTCATCTTTAGGTGCCTGACGTTTTCAAAACATTTGCCATAGCAATTAAAAACGGTTGCGAAGTTATAGAAGAACCAATAAATAAAGATGGCGACCCAGATACAAGGGGGTCATTTTATGACCGTGCGGGAAATTATTTGACAGTAAGTACGCAAACAAACTAAATTCATTATGAAAAGTAGCAGTTTTAATTATTCGAACTTTGCTATAGGTAAAAATATTGTGTTGTCGTTTCCCGATAGTGAAGAAAATAATTTTTACGAAGCAATCTAATTTCAGCAAAAAAAAATAATTATTCCAAAGTATTTAATTATTGGATAGTTGAACGAGAAAGAAATATTCATCAGCCAGACCAATAGGATCGAGTTAACAGCATTGATTATAAATGCCGCCATCTCCTAGCTTTTCCCGATAGAAATCAATTTCCTCCTGTGTATCGCACTCTACCACAAAAGAAGTTGCCGGCAAAAATTTATATGTAGGTCCGCCATTTAAAACCATAAACTTTTTTCCATTCAGGTCAGGTGTTACCACCATTTGACTATATCTGGTTATTTTAGAGTTCTTAAAGATGGAAGAATAAAACTCTGCTGCAGCTTTGACCTGTCAATCAAAGCATAAGCAACGGTAAATTTTAATCATTTCATTTTCTTTCTTCAGCTCAAATTATTTTTGAGTAAACTTTGAGAAATCCATAAAAAGCACTTCCCAAAGGTTGCCATCTAAATCTTCCATACTTCTTTGTTGCATAAAACCATTGTCTTTTACTTCGTGAAGCTCTTTCGCACCTGCTTTTAAAGCTCTTGCCGTAAAGTCATTTACCGCGTCGATACTATCAACGGCCGTAGAATTAATTACGGATACTGTTGTTTTGGTATCGGCAATTTTTTTTTGTAAACTCACAAAATTTTGGATGGGTTAAGAGCATGATAGAAATTTCATCTGTGAATTGAGGATTATTTTTAAAGCCAATTGCTGTATAAAAGTCAACAGACTTTTTGAGATCTATAACTGCCAGATTGATAAAAACTTCCTTTTTCATTGTTTCCATTTTTTGTTCATAAACACCTAAGGTTAAACTTGCAATACAAACATGGGAATCTTATATGAAATTAATGAGTAGCGTCAACGACAACTTTATGGTTTGATTGCGACAAGCATTTGATTTACTTTTATACCTATGGAAGATGTTTCGATTCTTATTCCTGAGTCATCGGTGATGCAAGCTATTGCCTAACCTCAATATTTGTTTACAGTCGTAAATCTGGTAAATTATTGTGTGGCAGTATCAAGCTCCACATTTTATCCACCATCTACTTGCTGCTAATGCCCGGAAAATTGTTTTGTGCTGATTAACTGGTGTATTTTCTGGGTCAAAGAATAAAGGTCAAAAGGCTTTGCTACAAACAGATCACAATTATAGCTTCCCAGAGACAGAAATACTTTAGGATAAGCGGAAAGAATGGCTATGGGAATATGACGATATTTGATGGAGCTTTTGATCTGGCTGCAGATTTCGCCGCCATTTATTCCAGCTAACAGATAATCGATCAGTATAATGTCTGGTCCAAATGCTTCGATTACATCGAAAACCTCATTCGATTGTGCTAAGGCCATTGTCTCGAAACCCCCATCTGAAAACCATTCATTCAATACTGCTAGTAGATTAGGGTCATCGTCAATTATCAATATTTTGTTCATTTTTGATCCTATGGCTTTGAAATAAAACTACGGTGCAAAAATCTGCTTTCGCTAAACAGGGATTGTAAACCAAAAGGTAGAACCTTCACCCGGCTCACTTTTTATGCCGATTTCTCCCTTATGTCGCTTTACGATTTCAGCCGAAATATATAAACCCGGCCCCAAGCCCTTAAGAGACCTCGATGATTCCTCTACCCTGAAAAAACGGTCAAAAACAAAAGGGATCTCACTGTGACTAATACCTATCCCAAAATCTGTTACCGTGACCTCAACATCGCCATCGTGGTGGGTCACCCCGATTTTCATCAAATTGCTAGTTGGGGCGTACTTGATCGCATTGGTCATTAGGTTGATCAATACCTGTTCTATCCGGTTCCTGTCTGCATAAACCAGGATCTCTCTCGGGCCCATCACTGCAATTTTGTAGCCCTCTGGTCTCTCCCCCAACTGCTCAGCGCATTCCTCAATCAGTTCGATAATAGAGAAGCTTGATTTTTCCAGCTCCAACTGTCCTGACTGGATCTTGGTTACATCTAAAAGGTCTGTAACCAGTGAAGATAATTTATCTATCTGCTTGATGGCCCTCTGCGCGAGATCGTGGACTTTTAGATCCTCTTTCTTTGAGAGAAATTTGGCCAGAATCTGTACAATGGCCCTGAGACTGGTGATTGGTGTTTTCAGTTCATGGCTGGCAATGTTCATAAACTCATCTTTCCTGATCAACAGCTCTTTGATCTGTTCCTGAAAAGCTTTCTCTACCGAAAAGTCAAGAACGGTCCCTATGAATCGCGTGGCTTCTTTTTTCTTGTTAAAATAAACTTTGCCCTTGGACTTTAGCCAGCGAACGTTATGATCATCGGATCCCTCGATACGGTATTCTAGGTCAAATGTTTCGCCTTTTTTCCAGCGTATGGCCTGCAGGATAGTCTCTTGGATTTTGTGGCGGTCTCGGGCATCTACCAGCCCCAGAAAAACAGCGTAATCGATGGCTTTTCTTTGATCGATCCTATGTAGCTTCCTGCATCTGTTATCCCAGACCATTTCTCCCGTGATCAGGTTATGATCCCATATTCCCACACCTGCAGAGTCGAGGGCAAAATAACGCCTTTCCTTACTTTCGGCCAACAGGCGCTCCACCTCGACGAGCCCGTCCTCCACTTTTCTCTTATCTGTGATGTCATGGATGGCGAGTAGGATCAGTTTTTCGTGCATGTGGCTTTCAAACTCAGTCGCGGTCAGTCCCATCACCCTGCGCCCGATGACGTTGAAAACGTGATCTACCTCAAACGCTTTGAAAGAGCCCAATTTAGGCAACACGCGCTCCAACTGTCTGCGGAGTATTGGAATGTTCCATTGTCCATTTCCGAGGTCAGATAAAAAACATCCTTCCGTACCCTGTTCATCAACCTTGAACATGTTATAAAAGCCTTCCGTTGCCCGCAGGACTCTAAGTTCTTTGTCCAGAATGATCAGAGGGTCATAAATGGTATTGAATACCTCTTCGGTATAGCGCCGGGAGTTGTTGAGTTGGTCGTTGCGTTCGATCAGCTCCCTGTTTACAGTGGTAATCTCCTCATTGCTGCTCTGCAGTTCTTCCCTGGAGGTTTCTAGTTCTTCATTCATGCTCTGCAGTTCCTCGTTACCCGAGAGCAGCTCTTCATTGGCGCTCTGCAGCTCCTCATTCGCAGCCTCCTGGATTTCAGTGACTACCCGCATATTCTCCCTAGTCTGTGTGATCTCGTTCTCAAGTTGTTCATTGCGCAGTGCCGTAGCAGCGTTGGCTTTTTTAGAGCCGCCTGAGGAGTTTAGCGTCTTTCTACCCACGTTGGTAACGGCATGGAAGACTATCAGATAAAAATCTTCCGGGTCATCCGCTAGAGGCATTACGTCTATATTAACATATTGCCGTCCATGGCTATTGAAGGAAAGATTATTTTTGCTTACGGAGACCTGCTTGGCCCTAGCTAGGTTCAGCAGAAGCTGAATCTCAAATGAGAGCCCCTCTCTAGCCATTTTTAAGATGTTGAGACTTGCCCTGCCGGTTTGCAGCGCAAGCCAGGGCTCTGTTTTTCCCCGAAACTCAACTACATCAAACGATTGATTGACGATGACACTGGCAGGCATATATCTTGACAGCAAAACTTCGTCGGCCAGTTTATGCAGGTCGTTTGCACTGCCTTTACTCTGACTATCCTGATCTATGTCTCTTAGTGACCGTTCGCTCTTGGCAGAGGATACATTTATATATTTTCCATGCCCGCCTTTCGACCGGTAGATTTTTTCGCGTGGATGGGTGGGTGTAAAAAGATCGGTGCTTGACCCTATGGTCTCAGACTTTCCGAGCATCAGATACCCTGTCTCGTTCAGTGCATAATGAAAAATGGAAAGAACCCTTTTTTGTAATATGGGGCCAAAATAGATGAGTACGTTCCTGCAGCTCAAAAGATCTATTTTTGAAAACGGAGGGTCTTTCAGTAAGTTATGATGGGCAAACACACACATCTCCCTTATGTCCCTGTTGATCCGGTAACTGCCATCGAGCCTGGTAAAATAATGTTTAAGCTGTACGGGGGAGATACCCTCCAGATCTGCTGACTGGTAAATACCCGAGCGCGCCTGGGCAATGGCAACAGCTGACACGTCGCTCGCGAAGATCTGTATTTTCCGCACTTCACCTTTATCCCCCAGATATTCATGGATACATATTGCCATGGAATAGGCTTCTTCACCGGTGGCGCAGCCCGCCACCCAGATCCTTAACGGTTCATCTCCCGGTTTTTGATCAAGCAGCCTTGGAAATATAATGCTGCACAACAGCTCAAAACTTTTTGTGTCCCTGAAAAAACTAGTCACAGAAATTAGCAGATCATTGTACAGTGCATCCTGTTCGTTTTTATTGCCTCTGAGAAACTCAAGATATTCCTTAGCTTTTTCTATCCTGTTCAATGCCATACGACGCATTATGCGTCTTTTGATCGTGCTCTGCTTATAGTTAGTAAAGTCAACACTGCTTTTTAACCGAATCACATTAAGCAGCTCTCGAAGAACTTGTTCGTCCTCATGGGGCCCTTTTCTGATCTCTTGTTTTGTGTAATCAGCGGGAAAGGGATGGTTGATGGCTACCAGTTTCGGTATGATCTGATCGGCGGGGAGGATAAAGTCGACAGCTCCGGATTTTATGGCATTATTTGGCATACTGTCAAACGCTGCATCATCGTCTTGTGCAAACGTAAGTCCACCACTTGATTTAATCACCTGAAGGCCAAGAGTACCGTCGTTCAAGGAACCCGATAGGACCACGCCGACAGCAAAGCTCTGGTGGACGATCCCCAGAGAGGAAAAGAAAAGATCAATGATCTTTATCTTTTTATCCGTGATGGGCTTTAGCTTAAGCATACCATCCATTGCCGTCAACATCATTCCCGGGGGTATTATATAGATCATATCCGGTTCAAGGTGCACATTGTCCCTAATCTGCTGTATCGGGACCCTGCTGGATTTTTGAAGGATCTCTGTTAAATTGCTTACATATGTCGGGCTCAGATGCTGCACAAATACGTAGGCCATTCCCGACCTCTCGGGTATCGTGCCCACCAAACGTTTAAAAGCTTCCAGACCTCCTGCAGATGCCCCGATGCCCACGACAGGAAATTGCAGTTTGGAAACCGACAGGTTTGTATGATCTGACGCAGGTTGCATGGTCTAAATCCTATGGTTAAAATTCTTAGTAACTTTAGAAATTTTATGATGTCAAACTAAAGTCTTTCTGGGCTAGTGGGAAGCAAGATAAAAACTAACGAATATATGTTATTTTCACGTTATAATACAGCATTTTTCATTTAATGCAAAGAAATTGACTTGAAGACATAGTGCATTTTTTAGATTGCCCAATCGGGGAGGTCATGGTACTCCTGGTGGAAATTCCAGTAATTATTGATCATTTTCTTGACAGATGTTTCAATGATTCAGATTTTCCAACTTGGAAATCCGAGATTTAATCGATAATAAAAAAAAATTTTATGTAAGATTTTTTGACGACTTAAAAAAAACTTTTAGTTTACGAAAAACCAACAGATATAAACTTGTAAGTACTATCAACAATTACCTAGAAATGCGCGAGCCCGAATTCCGGAAAGATAAAAATGAGATTCTGCTGGTTGATGACGATATCAATGTTTTGTCCAGACACAAGGATGTTCTGAAATTACTGAATCCTATATCTATTTCTACTTTTCTCTCTACAAGTCTTCCCCTTGAGTATATTTCCTTGCCGCAAAAAAAGGATAGCATGTTTTTGATCCTCATCAGCATGCCTATTGCTGACGTGCGGGGTATGATAGAGCATTTGAAAACTCATCCTTTGGCATATTCTATATGGGTCATCATGGTGTCTTATTCGCCAGACAACATCAAACGAGAGGCCGACTTTGGAATGGTTATCGACTACATTAACAAACCTATCAGTGAAGAGCAGTTGTTATCTGTCTTCTTAAAAACACCATCCCTAAATGTTTTCCTGGCAGAAACAAATACATCAATTTGCCCCAAGTTGGATTAGATTTCCTGAAAAGTAGGAAAACAACATTTATAGCGGTTGTTTCAATATCAAAAGATACAAAGTCTCAGAGCGTATAAGAATACATTACCAAAATCTGAATTGATAGATAGGAAAAGAAAAAATCTCTGGTCAATCAACAAGTAACCCATAAATTAAAAATCTCTGATAAAAAAGGTTTAAAGCCTGATCCATTATGTTATTGGACTTCTTACTAACCTAGCTATAATTATCGCCAATCGGACTTTAAGCTCTTTTCCAAATTTGGCAGCTACCTCCCCCGGGTATAAAACAAGTGTATAAAACAATAGCATCGAACGATCCTTAAAATTTAATAAGCTGCTTAAATTTCAGACAGATTTGCGGACTTAGATTAAAAAACCCTATAAAAGTGGACCGGACGGTCTCTCGTGACAGATATTTCATCAGAAGACTCGGATATGATAAAGACTGTGACGTAAACTAGAAAACACCGATTTGTTTATTTTTGCTGAAAGTGAACTCATGCGTTATTGACTTTGCAACATCTTCAAGCAATTAATAAGAAATTTTTTAAGGCAGGTTTTAGATTTGCCCGGCTTAATGAGGATAGTAGAAACATTATGGTCTGATTCGAATTCGATTAAAGCTTATCCGTGCATTTGGGTTTGGCGAATCTTTAATCGCTGTCCCCTTATTTGTACTTTTTATCCCAATAAATTCTGCTGTACCAATTTCTGTTTTTACTTCAATTTTAATTACAATGGTCGTAGCTATTCAAGATCATAGCCAAATACATTTCGATAGCGCTAAATGGCTTATCGTTTTTGCCATTTTAGGTATACCGTTTGGTTTATTGATCTTAAGTTATGGAAACCGGTTCTTTATAAAAATTTGTTTAGGTGTATTGATTATTTTATATGCGCTCTATGCTATATTTTGGGGAATCTGCTATACAACTATAAAAAAGGATTACAAAATATGCCTTTTTATTTGCGGTTCTGTTTTAGGTATATTGGGAGGTGCTTTTGGCGTGAACGGTCTCCCACTTATTGTTTATGGCAAGATGAGAAAATGGAGTGCGAATGACTTCAGGGCGACTCTTCAAGCTTATTTCTTACCAGTAAGTTTTATCGGTGCTATCGGATATTTTATGTACAAAATCTGAAATAATAAATTAAACAAGACAGACTCTCTGACCGACGACCAGGAGGGCCTGGATAATTACATAATCAAAGGATTTATTTAGCAGGGCTTTTTAGTGTCGCCGCTGCTCAGCATGAGATAGAACGTTAAAGTGGAATTGCAATAGTATACTAGAGTTTTGTTTGCCGGAATGGTGCCCGGTGCTAGCCCACCTTTTGCAGCTGGTTTGGTTAATAAATCGCCAAATGGCCTGGTAAAGATAAATGCAATCCAAAATAATAGTATCTGGATAACCTTTGTTTAATGATGTACTGCAGTTACTAATGCTCTAGCAGCCGCCGTTACCAATCCACCATAACCACCATAACCTAAGCCAACATTGTCGCTTAAAAAATCTCCAAAAGTAGTGCCCAAACCATTAAAGAATAGAATGGCAATCCAGTAAAATATTTCTACACGAAAGGCAGTTATTTGATAAATAGTCAAGTTTCCTTTTGGCTTATACCAAATTGCCCGGGTGCTAATTAAAGCTGCAAATAAAATTAAGGATCCGAGCATATACCCAAGTCCCAGAGAGCTATCCATAAAGTCGGCGATTTCCGTACCAACTGTAGTAGTCCGTATAATTACAAACCAATAAAATCCAAGGTTTAGTATTTTTGTCTTCAGCTGAAAGCTTAGTGCAATGGTAAATATTATAAACGAAACAACGACACTTGCCAAATAACCAAAATTTAGCGTCATAGATAAAAAATCGCCAAGCGTTCCGCCCAAGGTTGTCGCTAGTATTTATTACCTAAACAAAAAAGTTATTTGGACCACTTTATTAAAGCTATCTTTTCAGTATATCATTCTTCTAAATTAGTCTATAATTAAGTATAAATTTTGTTTTGTTAACTAGAGGAAGCTTAGCCTGAATATTATTTTCGCACAACGAAGTTCCTTTCCTAAAAGACTTTAGGTAATCAGGCCTTTTTTAAAACTTAGACCAGAATTTAAAGTATACATTGATTTGAAAAAAATTGGCGGATGATTTTACGTCCCCCGCCAAATTAAAGGTCTTAATGCCGAAATGTTTAATCTTTTACAGCTTTGATAAACTTACCTTCGGGTGTAAATAAGTAATCTTTACCTTTCATTTCTGCCTCGTACATCACGGTTCCGTCCGCTTTGGTAAGTTTGGCTGCTTCTGCAATTTTCTCGTTTTTGTAGTCTTTAGCTAAAGTGGCTTTAACTGCAGCAGGCAACATCTGTGCCTTCATATCCATTTCCGTTTCTTCTGCCATTCCAGTTGCATTATAAAGCACACTCATATCCATTTTATCCTTTTTAAAGCTAGCTTCATACTTGCTGCCTTCTTTATCCCATTTGGCCTGAACACCTGGGTAAGCTTTGGCAAAAGAATTTTTCACAACGGTTGGAATATTTTTTTGAGCACAAGCGCTGACCGAAATTCCTAGAAAAGCGATCAACATCAATAATTTATTCGTCATACATCAAATATAAATTAAGAATCTGTATAAAATATGTAGTTCCCTGATCTAACTTTTAAGGCGTATGATAATTAACTTTAGACAAATTACTTTACAAAAAAAACTATTTATTTTTAAAGCCGAACCGAAGATTACGTGAATTCTTACAAAACGGTAAAATAACGAGATAATCCCGTTACTTATCTTTATGCCGCAAGTGAAATTTTGCGCCAAGAAAAAAATAAATTCTCTTGGAAAACCGGGATCTGACGATAAACAATAAAGTGCCAAAAAAAAAGAGAAATTTTATTTTTAGCTTAAGTTATGATGCAATCAGAGACCCATATGTCGAAATTTATTTACCAATTGTTCTAAATCAGACCAAGCCCCGCCGTTGTTTATGTGTTTAAATCCATTTTCGTTTAATATGCTCTTAACTTTCACGCTTCGTAAGCTATGCGAGTAGCACGTGATGTAAACTTTATTTGGATCTACCTCCACATACCGTTTTCTTATTGCTGCCAATGAGATATTTATTGATCCATCAATATGGCCCATGTTGTATTCTGTCGCCGTTCTTACGTCCAGAATTACCGCATCGTTTTCTACTTTCTTTCCCAGGCCGTTGTCTATCGTAGCAATTCTGTAAGTGCGGTAAGAAATATAGATAAAAAACAATATTAAAACCCACTTCATAGCCTGCTTAATATTTTATGATCAATTAAAAAGGTTCCGAAAGGAATAAAGCAGGCCAAAAAAACTTTCCAAGTGGTGTCTTTAAATTTCCAACCGTATTCATTACCAGCACTTAATACATTAAATAAAAAGCAAGAATATAGCTCCGTGTACCCAGCCTATAGATTTCGTTCAACTCAGTTCTTTGTAATAGTGCTTCATCGTACCGTAGTAAAAATAAGTACTAATAAGGACATGCCCTCTAAAAATCCGACAATCCTAAGTCTGCCAACTTTTGTCTTAAATAAATTTATCATAACTATTGTTAAAAGGTCCGTGTGCCAAGGGTGAAAAAGGCCAGGGAATGGCAATAAAAATTATCAAAAGTGCAGTAGAATACCAGATCAATAAAGTTCGAAATTTTGATTTATCTGTTACTCTCCTTATTCCAAAGGCCGACCCGATGGTTATTAAAAAAATCGAAATGAGCATTAAATTGATATGGACCAGTCCGAAAAATAAGCTGTCAAAATTTCTAACTGCCTGATGAAAGTCGTTCCAAAAATATTTTATTATCTGGCTTTGCGTATTAAGAATAATGCCGATAACAAGTTGAACGTGCGCAATGGTTGCTGTCTAATGCCTATCTGTATTATCGGTTTTAGAAAAAGGTGCGTTTGGACCGTAGACTTTTGCCGCCCTGAGAATGGAGTATAGTAAACTTGCAAGAACAAGCCTTCAAATTATGGAATGGTAAAATATAATTGTTTGATACATCGATTAAACTAACGATGCAAAGATACTTGAAACATACCATATAGTATTTTTTAAATATCATATTTTATTTTAGGTTGCTTAAATAGGCTTTAAGTTCTTTTAAATAGGAAGGATAACAATCCCCATTGTTATTTATTTTCGCAAAACTTCTAATTCCCCAAAATCCAGATAGTACGAAATAAGCAACTTGCTGAGGATTTCCGTCTTTTCGGAGGATTTTTTCTATTGTAAGTTGCCATTCAGAATTATGTCAGCAATTGGTTTGCCAAAAATTGGATTCCAAGGTGTCATTTCCTGTGCGAGATTGTCCACCGGACAGCCACGGCCCACAGTTAAAAAGGAGTTATCCAAAAGCAAGGACTTTATCAATTCATAAATTTCTTTTACCGGATCCGTACTGTTTTGAAAGGTTTCTACAAAGGCAGTTCGCATTGTAGGTCTTGAAATTTTGTCTATGATTACCAATCCCACTTCATCTTTCGTTTTGAAATAGTAATAGAAGCCACCTTTAGTAACATCTGTTGTTGCGATGATCTCATCTACGCTTGTGGTCTGATACCCATTATTATAGATAATCTCAAACGCTTTCTCTAAAATGGTGTGTCACGTAGCAGCTGCTTTATTCATAAAAAGGTACTAATTGGTATAATTTACAAAGAAACCTTAATTTTTTGTGCTTTAGAGATTCATTTTCTAAACCGGCTTTTTATGCAAAAACTTATTTTGATAACTGTTGGCCTCACATCTGCATTTCAAAAACTTTAATGTAAGTTAAATCGCCATTTATTTTAAAGTCGCTAGAATACAAATTAGCTATGATAAGGAGCTAAGTTCCTTACAGCCACATTCCGAGCTTCCATCTACGCTTGAAATGTAAATAATCCTCATTCGTGAGTTATCAAGTGTCTTTTAACGGTAAGTTGGTTTTCTTTTCCTACAATTCCTCAAAGAAATTTGAGATCTTTTGTAAGGATTTTCATTTAGTGACGACGAAGTATACAAACACATTTTCATGGCACCATCAAAAAGATTCTGGATTACCACTTTCATGTTCATCATTTTATTCGGCTCGCTTGCGTTTATCAATAGATCTACAAAAGATAGCAAACCAATTATGGGCTTCGCCGTTATTGAGCTTTTCACTTCTGAAGGTTGCTCTAGCTGTCCCCCAGCAGATGAGTTAATCGCTAAGATTGCAAAAGAAACTGACAACGAAAATATCTATATCCTGGCCTTTCATGTAGATTATTGGGATAGGCTCGGATGGAAAGATCAGTTCAGTAAATTAGAATTTTCCAAACGTCAGAGTAAATATAGCACATGGTTAGGATCCTCTTCTGTTTATACACCACAAGTGGTAATAAACGGCAAAAAAGAGCTGGTAGGATCTGACGAGCATGCACTTCGCACTGCGATCGCAAAGTCGTTAATTGCACCTTCGACTGCCCAAATAGTGCTATCCGAAGTAAAAAATCAGAATGACAAAATTCACCTTCATTATCAAATTAATGGTGACTCAGAAAATACTTCCATTCTAGTGGCCCTGATCCAAAAAAATGCGACCGATAAAATATTACGGGGAGAAAACCAAGGAAGAGAATTGTCACATGTTCAAATTGTCAGAGATATCAAAACAATAGCTTTAACCGGTCAACAAAACGGAGAGACATCCTTTTCCATTCCGTCAGGCACGAAAGGCGAAATGGAAATTATCGCGTTGTTGCAAAAGAACAGCTCGGGTGAGATCATTGGCGCAACTAAATATTCAGCAGGATTCTAAATTGGCAACTGCAGCACTGCTTAGTTTTAACATGGAAGGAAAATATTTAAATTACTCTCTAAAGTTTAATGTTAATGAAAATAATTAAAGAAAAACATCCACTAGTAATGCGCTGGACGCATTGGATAAACTTTCCGATTCTTACTTTAATGGTATGGAGCGGGATGTTGATCTACTGGGCGAATGATGCGTACAGCGTAACCTTACTCGACCATACCTATATCCATTTTTTCCCCCGGTGGTTTTATACTTTTTTGCATATCCCCAGCCGTCTGGCTGAGGGTATGGCTTTTCATTTTTTATTTATGTGGTTTTTTATGTTGAACGGAATTTCATACGTACTCTACACTATTATATCTGGGGAGTGGCGAGTTCTTCTGCCCCAAAGAAACTCTTTTAGGGACGCATGGTCAGTATTGCTTCATGATCTGCACATAAGAAAAGGTTTACCTACCAAAGATAAATATAATGCTGCACAACGCATCGCTTATACTGCGATCATTGCGATGGGTATCGGTTCGGTTGCTACAGGGCTTGCCATCTATAAACCAGTCCAGTTTTTTTGGCTTACCTGGCTTTGTGGAGGTTACCATTTTGCGCGCATCTTACATTTTGCCTTAACTTTAGGCTACGTGCTGTTTTTTTTTATTCACGTATTTCAGGTTGCAATGGCGGGCTGGAATAATTTTACATCATCAATCTCGGGATTTGAAGTGGTAGAAAAATCTGACGAGTGTGTCGAAAATATCAGCATGCCTATTCACGATGTAAAAAATCCTGAAATACAGTAATAGGAAACCGAACGAATTATGGAAAACAGAATAAAAAAAATCAAAAAAGAGCTGACCATAGATCAAAAACTTAACCGGCGCAATTTTTTATCCTTTACTACATTTTTGGCTGCCAGCAGCGCAGCTTACGGAGGCTGGAAATGGTTGTATAATTCCCCGGCAGAAAAAGCTGGGGTTACTTCGGGTGCAAGAAAACCACTTAGAAGGGCTTTAAATAAGACTGAACTGTTCTTCAGGAACTTTTTCGATAATAATCATCGGGCAAAAACCTATCCGAAGGAGATGGCCGCAAAAAAGGTAAGAGTAAACAGTCACATCGGAATTGATGACAAAAACTTTGACCCTGAAAAATGGAAATTGACGGTCCAGATGAAAAACGGGGTTGAAACTAAAATTGGAATTGAAGAGATCAAAGCCCTTCCAAAAACAGAAATCATTTATGACTTTAAGTGTGTTGAAGGATGGGATCAGATACAGTATTGGGGCGGGGTTCTGTTTAGCGACTTTGTCGAACATTTTGCGCTATCTGACCACGTAAAAATGCCATACGTTGGCATGGAAACCCCGAACAAGAAATATTACATTGGACTGGATATAGAAAGTGCGCTGCACCCCCAGACTATATTGGCCTACGAAATGAATGGTCAACCTATCACGGTAGAACACGGAGCACCCTTAAGACTCATTATACCTGTAAAATATGGCATAAAAAATCTAAAACGTATTGGGACAATTACCTTCAGCGATTTCCGACCAAAGGATTACTGGGCAGAGCAGGGCTATGACTATTATTCGGGTCTTTAGCCCAAAAGCTTTCAGATGTTTAAATATAAATTGTTAATAACAGAAATAAGATGAATTTAGAAAAATTGGGTTACAGAATTGGGGTGATCGCGATCATAACCGTGTTACTTTGGATCGGGGCATTAAAATTTACCCCTGGAGAGGCAGATGCCATTAAAAACTATGTTTCACATAGCTTTCTCATGAATTGGATGTATGGCATATTTTCGGTACAAGGAGTTTCCAACTTAATAGGTGTTTACGAGATAATAGCAGGAATACTCCTCATAATTTCTTTTTGGAACCAAAAAATAGGCCTAATCGCAGGTATCATGACCTTGGTTATATTCGCTACTACATTAAGTTTCCTGATCACTACGCCAGGAATCTGGAAAATTAGCGAAGGCGTTCCCGTTACAGACTTTTTTATAGTGAAAGATTTAGCTTTTTTGGCAATTTCAATTTTGGTGATAGCTAAAAGCAAGAGCGTACATATTAATACAAATGCCTATTAATCGATGGTTCACTAATTATATTTGGTTAAATGACTGATCTTTAAGCATGTTTACGATAATTTTTAACCAATTTATAAAGGATGTTCTTATCGAAGCAACTACAAAATCGTCAAATCGACTCCTAAAATGAGTCCGGAAATACGATATCAAAATGAATGTGCTACTTCAAATTTCTCGAAAGCATTTCTCAAATAATGTCGCAACTTATCTTTTAATGAGATTAAGCTTCATTATCTTACAAATAGATGATTAGGAAAATAAAAATTGGTTATACATTTGCCTAACGGTGTTAGATTATTGTACAGCACTTAACCATGGGAAGTAAAGAAAGAATTCAGCGTCAGAAAGATGATACTCGTAAGAATATTTTGGATGCTGCTTTACAGATTGTAAAACAGGATGGATGGGCAGCATTAAGTATGCGCAAAATCGCAGACCTGATAGAATACACAGCACCAATAATTTATGAGTATTTCTCAAATAAGGAAGGGATTTTACTTGAACTAACTAGACAAGGGTACAATCATTTAGGGATAAAGGTTAGAGTGGCGAGAGATGGCAAAGTGAAAGCTGAAGAACAGCTGGAGGCTATGTGGCTTGCGTATTGGGATTTTGCTTTCGAAGAAAAGGAATTTTACCAGTTGATGTACGGGGTTCAGGTAAACTGTTGTGAACTGTATAAAAAAATGCCTGAAGCAGAATATACAACCGACCTGTTTTACGATGCTATTGAAAAATTAATTACGAAACTCCCTGTTTCCGAAGATACTTCTTGTTTAAAATACTATACTTTTTGGTCTTTGATACATGGCTTAATCTCTTTAAATCTAGTTCAAAAAGGTGCAAATGATGTGATTAATCAAGAAATCTTGAGAAGTGCGATCAAGGCGATCATTAAAACCATAAACGATTAAAAAATTTTCTTTTAAATCTAACGCCGTTAAATTAATTATACACGTAAAGTAAATCTACAAAACAATTAAATTCATGAATTACATGCCAGAATTCGTTCTAAAATTTAACAATGTTAAATTATTTAACACCATTATTGTTGCGCTAGCACTCGTCCTTTTAATATTTATAACAAGTTGCAGTTCTACCCCAGCACAAACTGAAACCAAGCCAGCTATTTCTCTACCTGTAGCTAAATTAATTGAAAGACCTCAGCAGACTTATGTAGATTATCCTGCGGCCATACAGGGAGTAGCAGATTTAGAAATTCGCCCACAAGTCGCCGGAATAATTGATGATGTGTTAGTTAACGAGGGTCAATTGGTTAAAAAAGGCCAAATTTTATTTCAAATTTCTAACCTACCTTTTAAAGCCCAATTGAATAGCGCAAATGCTGCTTTGGCGGCAACGAAAGCTGCAGTGTTAAATGCGCAATTAGAAGTGGAAAGATTAACGCCATTGGTTCAGGCTAAAGTTATTGCAGTGTTTCAATTGCAAACTGCCAAAACTACATTTCAAATTGCATTAGCCAATGTTGAACAAGCAAAAGCTGCGGTAAACAGCGCTCAAATTAATTTGAATTATACCCAAATTAAGGCTCCAATTAGCGGTTTTATAAGCAGATTGAACAAAAAGCGCGGAAGTTTGGTCAGTCCAGTAGATATAGACCCCTTGACACAACTTTCTGATGTTCACCAAGTACGCGTCTATTTTTCTCTGGCAGAAACAGACTTTATCAATTTTAATAAGAAATACAAAGGGAGTTCTGTAGCAGATAGAATTATGCAACTCCCAGCTGTTTCGTTAGTTCTAGCAGATGACAGTATATATCCGACAAAGGGCAAAATAGACATGATTGACGGTCAATTTGACAAAACAACAGGAGCAATAACGCTGAGAGCAACCTTTTTAAACTCAAAAGGATTATTAAGAGCAGGTAATACGGGAAGAATAAGACTAGGCTTAGCTCATGATCACGCTATATTGGTTCCTCAATCTGCTACGGTAGAAATGCAAGATAAAATTTTTGTGTTCTCAGTTGGAAAAGACAACAAAGTAACCAAAACGTCTATTTCCACAGACGGGAAATCGGGAACTAATTACCTCATTAAAGATGGTTTAAAGTCGGGAGACCTTATCGTTTTGAGTGGTTTGGACAAACTTCAAGACGGCCAACTTATCCAGCCAGAACAAGAGTCTACAAAGACAGCCCTGTTAATTTCTCAAAAATAAGAACAAGATTATGTTTAAAATATTTATACAACGACCGGTACTCGCGACCGTAATTTCCATTTTGTTGGTTATTCTTGGCGTGCTTGGTCTAACAAGACTACCGTTACAACAATTTCCAGATATTGCACCACCTTCAGTTCTGGTAACCGCAGTGTATCCCGGTGCAAACGCCGAAACAGTTTTACGTTCGGTGGCTCCATCTTTGGAAGAATCGATAAACGGTGTCGAGAACATGACTTACATGAGTTCGACAGCGAGTAATGATGGATCGCTCGCAATTACGATTTTCTTTAAACTTGGAACAGACGCAGATCGAGCGGCGGTCAATGTTCAGAATAGGGTAGCGCAAGCCACAAGTCAATTGCCTGCAGAGGTTGTGCAGCAGGGTGTTACCACTACAAAACAGCAAAGTAGTTTCATCATGGGCATCGGTATGTTTACAGAAGATGAAGCAGAGTATGATCAGACTTTTATTGCAAATTACGCTCAAATCAATATTATTCCAGAGATTAAAAGAATTCCAGGAGTTGGTTCTGCAAGTATTTTTGGTGGAGTCAAGGATTATTCAATGCGTGTTTGGTTAAATCCAACACAAATGGCTACTTATAAAGTTACACCAAACGAAGTAATGAAAGCCATTCAGGACAAAAGTTTAGAGGCAGCTCCGGGTAAATTTGGCGAAAGAAGTAAGGAAGTTTTCGAATATGTGATTAAATATAAGGGGAAACTAACGAAGCCTGCGGAATATGAAAATATCTCTATCAGGTCAAACGCAGATGGTTCGATTTTACATCTAAAAGATGTTGCCCGTGTAGAGCTTGGCTCGTATTCTTACAATAGTCTAACCCGCTTGAATGGGAAAAAAGGTGTGGTTATTGGGATTATTCAATTGGCGGGTTCAAATTCTAACGATATTCAGGTTGCCATCAACAAGCTGATGGTAAAAGCATCAAAAAACTTTCCTAAAGGTGTAAAGTACAATATTTTTTACAGCACCAAAGTCGCACTAGACCAGTCCATAGAACAAGTCATACATACGTTAATTGAAGCTTTTATACTCGTTTTTATTGTAGTTTTTATTTTTCTTCAAGATTTTAGATCGACCCTCATTCCAGCTATTGCGGTACCGGTTGCCATTCTCGGTACTTTTTTCTTTATGAATCTATTTGGCTTTTCAATTAACTTGCTAACGCTGTTCGCTCTGATTTTAGCAATAGGTATTGTTGTAGATGATGCAATTGTGGTGGTGGAAGCTGTGCATTCGAAAATGGAAAATAAGCACTTGTCTCCGAGAGTAGCCACCATGGAGGCTATGAACGAAATTACAGGCGCTATTATTTCGATTACTTTGGTAATGGCGGCAGTGTTTTTACCGGTTGGATTTATGGATGGTTCAACAGGAGTTTTTTATCGCCAATTTGCCTTTACCATGGCAATAGCGATTGTAATTTCCGCTGTCAACGCCCTAACCTTAAGCCCTGCACTTGCTGCATTATTTCTAAAGGATAATCATGCCGGGCAACAGCAAGATCAAGTTCATGTTAAAAAAACATTTAAAGAAAAATTCTTTAGCGGATTTAACAGGAGTTTCAACTCGATGACAAATCGTTATGTTGGTGGATTAAAGTTTTTAATTCGCAATAGATGGGTGAGTTTAGGCGGCTTGGCATTAATTACCTTACTAACTATTTGGATGGTTAAAGTTACTCCAGCAGGATTTATTCCGACAGAGGATCAGGGCTTTATTGCGATTTCTGTATCTACTCCATCAGGAACTTCATTGGATGGAACACAAAAAGTGATGACCGAAGCTGAAAATATTCTGAGCAAATTAGATGCATCGAGATTTGTCACGGCAATTTCTGGGTTTAACTTATTAACAAATTCAACCAGCCCATCCTCTGCAGTGGTCTTTGTTTTACTAAAGCCTAATGAGGACAGAGGTAAAATAAAAGACATTAATGAGATAATGAATGAGGTAAATGGAAAACTAGCTGCCATTTCCGGTGGAAAGTTTTTCGTGTTCAGTTTTCCAACCGTTCCGGGTTTTAGCAACGTAGAAGCATTAGATGTAGTTTTACAGGATAAGACAGGAGGTAAACTTGATAAATTTAGTGGCGTATCTCAAAATTTTATCGCCGAGCTGATGAAACGTCCCGAAATTGGCGCAGCTTTTACGAGTTTTAAAGCAGATTATCCTCAAGTTCAACTGGACATTAATGACGAAAAAGCGGATCAATTGGGCGTGAGCGTAAAAGATATTCTACAAACGATGCAAATTTATTTTGGTAGTGCGCAAGCTTCAGATTTTAACCGTTTTGGTAAATACTACAGGGTGGTTGTTCAGGCAGACATCGCCGATAGAGCAGATCCATCGTCGATAGATAGAGTTTTCGTTAAGAATAATAAAGGACAGATGGTTCCTATAAATACGTTGGTAAAATTGACTCGAATTTATGGTTCAGAAACGGCATCTAGATATAATCTGTTTAATTCAATCTCAATCAATGCAATTCCCAAAACTGGGTTCAGTTCTGGGGATGCAATAAAAGCGATTGAAGAGGTGGCGGCCAAACAATTGCCGGCAGGTTACAACTACGAATTCTCCGGACAGACTAGAGAAGAAATTTCTTCGGGAGGTCAGTCAACAGTTATCTTTTTATTGTGTTTGGTGTTCATATATTTCTTGCTCTCCGCACAATACGAGAGTTATTTACTTCCACTCTCGGTTATCTTATCTATACCCGCCGGAATATTTGGAGTTTTTGTCGCTATTGGATTAACAGGCATAGAAAATAATATTTATGTTCAAGTTGCACTGATTATGCTGATTGGATTACTTGCAAAAAATGCAATTTTAATTGTGGAATTTGCCGCGCAAAAGAGAAAAGCTGGAAAGTCACTCACAGAATCTGCATTAGAGGCTGCTAAACTAAGGTTAAGGCCTATTATAATGACTTCTCTAGCATTTTTAGTTGGGTTAATTCCAATGATGTTTGCTTCAGGACCTTCTGCTCAAGGCAACCATTCAATAAGTATTGGAGCCGCCGGAGGTATGCTTTCGGGCGTTGTTCTAGGCCTGTTTATTATTCCCGTGTTATTCATCACATTCCAATATTTGCAAGAAAAAATAACCAAAGCTCCAGCAGCCTTGACTGGTTTAAATAAAGACTCAGCCATTGATGCCGATTGATAAAAAAAACGCCGACATAAAAAGTTGAGGTAGAGAAATCGTTGTCCTTCGTGTAAACTACCCCAGGGAGGATCCAAATAAATTTTAAAAAGAATGAAAAAAATATTAAAGAATTTTAGCGTATTGTTGATTTTGGTGTTAAGCAGTTGTGGTCTTAAAAAAGACATCGTCACACCAGTAAATGATGTTCCCATTAATTACAGAGGTGCAGAAATTAACGAGAATTTAAGTATAGGTTCCTTACCGATTAAAGAATTTTTCGATAACCCAGCCATGCTGAGCTTAATTGATAGCGCCTTATTAAGAAACTTTACCCTACAAATTGCCACAAAAAATATAGAGGCAGCAGACCTTATTCTAAGAAAAGCCAAGTTGGGGAATATCCCCACGTTAAACTTGCAAATTCTGGCCAATTCAAACAGTCCATCAAATAACAGTCTAAACGGCATAAGTCTTTCTCAGTTTTTAAACACTAACCATTTAGAAGATTACAATGCTAACTTAGCATTAACCTGGGAAGCAGACATCTGGGGTAAGATTGCCAAGCAAAGAGATGTAGCCTATTCAGGATATTTGCAATCTGCGGAAGTAAAAAAAGCGGTGCAAACGCGCGTAGTTTCTGAGGTGGCTACAGGGTTTTATCGGCTTTTAATGTTAGATGCTCAGTTGAATGTTGCTAAAAGTAACATAGTCTTAAATATCAACACGCTAACAATGATTAAAAAGTTATTCAATGCAGGACAGGTTACATCACTTGCCATTCAGCAAGCAGAAGCCCAGCAGTTGAAAGCTCAACAACTAATACCACAACTTACATCAGAAATTGACATCCAAGAAAACGCATTGGCCGCCCTAACAGGAAAATTTCCATCTGCTTTAGAACGGGCAAGCACTCTGGATCAAATTATCGTTCCAGAGCAACTTTCAGTTGGAATACCCGCAGGCATGTTGCGCATTCGGCCCGATGTGAGGAATTCTGAACTAGGCTTAAGGATTGCCAATGCAAAAGTTGGTATAGCAAATGCTCAATTATATCCATCGTTGATTATTTCTGCATCGGGTGGCTTAAATTCGTTTAAGGCAAGTAATTGGTTTAATATTCCGGCATCGCTATTTGGCGTTTTTGGCGGTGGCCTTACACAGCCAATTTTTAATAGAAAAGAATTAAAAATGCAATTTGAATTGGCGAAAATTGAGAGAGAACAGTCTGTTTTACAATTCAGACAAATTGTTGTAGGTGCGGTAGCTGAAGTGTCAAATGAGCAGGTGAAAATATTAAATTTAAAATCAGAATATTTAATCGCTCTAGAGCGGGTAAAAACCTTGCAATTGGCTGTAAAGAATTCAGATTTATTGTTCAGAAGCGGGCTGGCGAACTATTTAGAAGTAATTACTTCGCAACAGAATTTGTTGCAGGGCGAACTAGAATTAACAAGTCTTAAAACCGAGCGGCTAAATGCAGGAGTTTCATTATATAGGGCTTTAGGTGGCGGTTGGCGATAGATTAGTAGGCAAATAAATTTTTAAAAAAGATGCGTGGAGACTAGGATTTAAAGAAGTCGGTTTTTATAATATGATCTGACACGAGATGGACAGCTGCATCCCAGCCTAAAGTTACCGGCAAGATGAAGTATTGTCGCAAAGACTCATTTGCGCCACTTCGAATTACCCGATCGACAGGATTTACCCCACTTACATTTAATTTTACTAAAATTTCATCTGCAGCAGCAAAGAGACGTTCTATGACCTCTATTTTAAAACTTCGGCTCCGCCGAACTAATGGATTCTTATTGCTTTCACAATAATTATTTTCTACATTCACACAACCAAGATGGGCATTTAGTACCACTAGGTATCTATCAATCGCTTGAAGGTTTAACTACTTCAATACTATCTTACCATAATCTTTTTTCTTTTGTCCTCCTAAATTCAGATTAGCTATTTTATTTTGCAATATCTATTTTCAAGTTTCCTAGCTGTTTTCAACAAAAGCTCTCCTTGATTATTTTTCAGATAATATTGGCATTTATGAATGAAATCCTTTTTCTCTAAATTGTCAATCAAAAATTTTGCTAACTGTTTTCGGCTCATCTTAAATGGCGAAGGCGTTTTATCGAAACCGATAACCAGTTACCCTAATGTTTCATTATTATTGAAGGCAACAGGCCTTGCAATAGTCCAATCAAGATTTAAGTTCATTAGCAATTGTTCCTGCTTATCGTGGTCTGCAAATACAATTTTGAAATTTTAATAAATAATCTCATAAACCAAGGCTCATAAACAAATGATTTACCAACACCAATAGACGAAAGTGAGATTATACGTTCTATACCATATTCCCGCATACATTCAATACTGTTGTAAATACTCTTCTCGATCGTATGTGGCGGTTCTATCTTCCTGCATGACATACTTTCTTTTTCCGGAAGGGCACTTAAAGACTCATGACATAATAGCAATTTTTCATTGCATTCTTTACATCTTCAATAATGGTGGGTAATCCTTTTATTACAGTTAGCTTTTCTGATTGTAAACTTATTTTATCAGGATTACCATCGAGTGCCGTTACTTCATAACCTTGTGCTATGCATATTTCAATTCCAATTCTCCTGTTCGTCTTGTTGCTCCGTAAATTAAAATTCTTTTCTTTGTTTTTATTTATTAGGTTGCTGTTAGGGTATAAGACAATTTTTTCCTTCGTAATAGTTTTACTTACATTTTCTGGACTATCGGCACTTACAGCGACAACCTAATATCCCATAGCAGTCAGGTCGTTTTGAATGTCTCGCAAACCTGCAAGCTGTTTCGAACAAGATGCACATCATCCACCACGATAAAAAATTAGGATCGTTGGCTTAGCTGCAACGGCCTCTCTCAGGTCAAAAGGCATGCCGCCCGCATTTGGTAACCTAAGCATTAAAATTTTCTCCCCGATTAGTAACTGGCTCACATCCTGTGGATGAAGCGGAACGCCAGACATCATCTTCGTCGTATCCGAAATATTCTTCCCTAGACTGTTAGATCTTAAATTCGTTAGAGTTTTCAGGTGCTGAAGCGTCCGAAGATGCATTAATTGCCAAGATATCCAGCGTTAAAAATACAAGGATGCTTTTGGCTCCCCAGTTGTTAAATTTGGCAGTTTTTCTCATTTTGATTATATTTTTATTTGCCTAGTCGCGGGAATAGAAAACACCTTCTAAAAAAGTAACATTTTTAATATAAAAGTAAAATAGACTAAAGGTACCGCAAAAGATTGACTTTTAACTAAAAGAGCAAACTTTGTTTGACTATTGACTAACTTTAAACATTTGACAGTTAAAGAGTTATAAAGCCTATATTTATTGCTGGTAAAAATCAATTATCCTTCAATTTTTTTTCAATTTCTGCCTGTAGTTTTTTCTTAAATTTTTCATCCAGGGATGATTTTTCTTCCTCCTGTGAGGAAAAAAAATCTTTGACCATCTTATTAATTAAAAGGCTCTGTTTTTCATAGATCCTACATAAAGAACATCCCATCATGTGGATCTTTAACTCCAGTTGCTCCCGTATAGTAATTTTACCCGTTTGTTTTTTTTCTATAAGAAAAGTTGCCTTCTTGCAGTTGTTGGCAATTTTCCTTAACTCGTCTTTTTCGATTCCCATTTTCCCGAATCAAGTTATATCCAATTTTTTTGCAGACAGGATCTTAAGTTGACTTTTGTCCTGTGTATCAATACCCAGTAATTCGACTTGGTTATCTTAAGTTCAGTACATATGAAGTTTGTATCCATATCGTCAATATGCTTCATGGAAAAAACAGAGAGCCATTGTGACGGTAACTTTTTAAGACATTCATTAAATATCCTGTTAAACTCTTTTTTGGCCAGAGGGTCGTGATCCTCCATCCCAAATTCTCCAGGCCTATGTTTTTCATTCCAGTGTCCATTATCAATATCAAAAAAGTTATCCACAAAATTCACGTTATGGGATGACTTATTCGCCACGGTTTTCGATGATCGTTTCCGATAAACATCAATGATCTTAAATTTTAATATTGATATAAGCCATGTGCGTTCCGTACTTAGACCTTGAAAACTGCCAACTTTTTCCAGTGCTCCCAGAAACGTATCCTGAATGAGGTCATGGGCGAGATCTTTGTCATTCAACCGTCTGATCGCATAACTATAAAGATAATCTGCATGATCGCTTACCCAGTGGTTTGGGTCAATGTGATGCAAGGTTTTTTGGGGTCCGACCTTATCCATGATTTAGCAAAGGGCTATGGTTGTATGTAATATCAATATGCGTCTATAAAGATAATAAGTTCCTATTTAATGATTGGTCGTCTTTTTCCACATTTCCTTACAGAAATTTATATTTTTTTTTAGTGATTCTTTTCTATTGACGACAAAACATAAAAACTCATTCATATGCCACGATCAAAAAACTCTGGATTATCATCCTTATTTTGACCATTGCCTTAGGCTCATTTGGCTTTATCAAGAAGCATGCAGGATATCCAACAGAGTTATCGAATGCTTCCGTTTTTTTCCTATAAAAATAAGGACAAACGACTTAGCTCAAGCAACTCAATATCGAAAACCATCGGCATATCCTGGCAGTAATTCTTCCCCGTAATTTGCCTTTTTATCAGTGTACGTGCCGTAAGAACCAATTTATTGAGGAGTTGGCAATTTTCCTAACTGATTACAAAAAAGCCGGCGATCAATTGCCTATCAAACATTGACTTCAAACCAGATTTGCACATTCTGATGAATCCAATTCAGGTTACTAATATTTCACACCTAATTCAATAGTTTTTGTTGGTTTTAAAACTAAAAACACATATTAACCAAATGAAAAGTCCTGCTGTACGAGATTCAAATTCTTCGATACTGTTAGAGAACATAATCGTAATATTACCAATCCTTATTTCGCTGTGCATAATGATTTTTGCATTCCGCATAGACCTCATCTTTTCATTTTCAACAGCTTTAAAAAACATTTTTTGTGAAGTCAATAAAATTTGCCGTACCGTTTACAATTAGATAGGGCACTACTGTTTGGTAATCTTTTGGAATTTCCATTTAAGTATTTGATATTGGGACAAAAATGTAGCGAGAAAGTTTGAAAAAAATGGAATAACCGATTTTGAAAATTTGTTTTAAAATAGTTCAATCAAACTGTTAAGGGTGATGAGGCTGTATAATGTCATTGACAGACAGCAATTTAGGAATAAACTAAAGAAGAGAATTTTTTTTGTTAACGAGTAGAGCTGTGAATTTAACTTCCACGTCGCATGGGGCTTACAGTGTCAGGATTCTTTTTATTTATTTCAGTACATAGGAGGTAATAGATTTTATTTGTGCTCCTTTTGCGCCACTGAATTGTTAGAAGTCAGAAAATCCTCCATTTTACCGGATTGCATCTTTGTTGTTCCGTTTACAGCACCTTCTTTACCATGAGTCAGAATTTTATGAATTTGTAATGCTGATACTCTATTCTTTTTCATCGTGTCAAGTTTTGATGCGGATTTTTCCATTCCCGTTATTATTTGATTACCGATATTTTCACATATAATTTCGTCAGTGACACTTTTAGAAAGAAAGATGGTATTTCTTTCCATAAATGTAATGATTACCTTTTTCAAGAAAGCTTCCTTCGGAGCATTTCCGCAAACGGTGCCAATAGAATTTCCATAGTTATCAAGTATTTAAGCTATTAAGCTTCGTTTACATTCCGATGAAGATTATAAAGAACTTTTGGGTATCGAACAGGACCGCACCTGCTTTAATTGCGTGATTGTCCTTATTATCATTCTTTTTAGATCATCAACCGAAATTCCTAATTAGCAGCCATTGCGAAACTATGGTATTTAAAATAAAAAAGGCCAATGGCTTGCTGTGTTAAAAGGTAAAAGCAAATTCCAAAGCTATCACACCCTGAACGCCGTTTTTGGTGCAGGTACAACTTTATATCGGTGGCAGATACCAGGTTAATCTTTTACCGGATCTGCCGATCCAAATTCCCTGTTTTGGCAGGACTAAATTCGGCGCAGCTCAGGGCAAAATTTACAGCCCAGCTAAACAGCCGCTCTTTAACGGGATCATAACTTTGCGGCTGCGACCAGATTTTGCAAAACTAATTATTCAAACGTTCTTCTGCCCGGTCCCGAGCTGCAAGAATCCGCACCAATATCCCAATAATAGCAGGTGCGTAATGAGCATATGTTCTAAAAAAGTATTCTTTTCCCCCTTTTCAAACAAGGCTAACCCATGCTTATCACAGGTAGAAAAATTAGCCATAAAACAATATTTGATTGTGAATTAATGTTGCTAATGCAATAAATAGTTTTTTAATAAAGTTTAGTTTTTGTTCGGGTGTTATATTCTTAAACCGTCGTTAAAAGTGTAGGCAATCATGCCCAATTAAGCGCTATTTTTAAAAGAAAGCCGTGTATAAGTAGGAAAATGCTTATTCTTATTTTAAACGTACCTTTGAAAGGAGGCGACCATGGCTAAAAAGCGTTTCGGCTAAACAATGGGAAATGATGAAGCTGCAATTAAAAAATTACAGCAAGCTAATAAAGATCTGGACTTTCATATTGAGGAACGAGAAAACCGTGCCGCAGAATTGGTCATTGCCAACAAGGAACTGGTCTTTCAAAAGCAGGAGAAGAAAAACCGTGCGGCAGAACTAGCCGTTGCCAACAAGGAACTGGTCTTTCAAAATCAAGAGAAAGAAAAACGGGCAGCAGAGTTAGTCATTGCCAATAAGGAACTGGTCTTTCAAAATCAAGAGAAAGAAAAACGTGCGGCAGAGTTAATCATCGCCAACGAGGAACTAGTCTTTCAAAATCAGGAGAAGGAAAACCGTGCGGCAGAGTTAATCATTGCCAACAAGGAACTGGTCTTTCAAAACCAAGAGAAGGAAAACCGTGCGGTAGAATTAGTCATTGCCAACAAGGAACTGGTCTTTCAAAATCAAGAGAAAGAAAAACGTGCGGCAGAGTTAATCATTGCCAACAAGGAACTGGTCTTTCAAAACCAGGAGAAGGAAAACCGGGCAGCAGAGTTAGTCATCACGAACAAAAAGCTGGCATCTTCCCATAAAAAAATCGAAGAAAGCGAAGAACGTTTTAGAAATGTAGTAGAACAATCACTTAACCCCATTCTGATTTTAAAAGGCGAAGATTTGAAACTGGAGTTGGCAAATGAGCCTTTATTTAAAGTATGGAATGTAGGAAAGGAAGCTCTAGGTAAGCCGTTTTTGGAAATTTTGCCTGAGATGAAGGGGCAGCCCTTTGAAGGATTATTGCTTGATGTGTTGCGAAATGGTGTTACGCATTACGGGAATGAACAGCCCGCATACTTCGTTCGTGAGAATGGAGAAGCACAAACTTTTTATTTCAATTTTGTTTACCTCCCTTATCGCGAAAGCGATGGAAGTATTTCGGGAATAATGGTTCAGGCCTATGATGTGAGTATGCAGGTTATGGCTAGGAAAAAGATTGAAGAAAATGAAATTCGTTTTCGTTCCATTATGGAAACTATTTCTCAAATAGCCTGGACATTTACAGTTGAAGCCGGAGCTACTTTTTTCAATAAGCATTGGTATGATTATACCGGGTTGGATAAAGAACAAAGTAAAGCGGGGGGATGGTATGCTGTGATACACCCGGATGATTCAGAACAAACTTTAAAAAAACTCCGGTTTATGCGGGATGATAATAGTTTGGATATGAATTGTGAAATTCGTTTTAAGCGAACAGATGGTAAATACCGGTGGCACCTGGTTAACATTTTACCAATTAAGAATAAACACAGCGAAGAAGTACAGCTTTGGACAGGTATCGCTACAGACATACATGATCTTAAAATATTGCAGGAACAAAAAGACGATTTTATCAGTATTGCCAGCCACGAACTTAAAACCCCCATTACTACCCTTACCGCTTCTTTGCAGCTTTTAAACAGGATGAAGGACAATCCCTCTGCGAAAATTTTCCCCAACCTGATTGAACGGGCTAACAAAAGTGTAGATAAAGTAAATGTCCTGATTGAAGATCTTTTGAACTTAACCCGGTTTAACCAGGGACAGCTTCATTTGAATAAAAAACGGATAAGGATAAGTGAATTAATAGAGAATTGCTGCCAACCTATAACTTCGGAAGGTGTCTTTATCATTAAAAACGAAAGTGATGATCAATTGGAAATTTGTGCAGACCCAGGGCGTATAGAACAGGTTATTATTAATTTTATGAACAATGCGATAAAATATGCCCCTAATTCAAAAGAAATACTGATTACAGTTAAAAAACTAAACGATCAGGCTAAGGTATCTGTTACCGACAAGGGCGCTGGCATTCCAGCCGATAAAATCCCGCACCTATTCGACAGGTATTTTCGGGTTGATAGCAGCGTAAAACAATATTCCGGATTAGGGCTTGGATTATATATCAGCAGGGAGATTATAAGAAACCATGAAGGGGAAATTGGCGTGGACAGCAAAGTAGGTAAAGGAAGTACCTTTTGGTTTACATTACCGCTTTCTAAATAGGACTGATTTATAGACTCTTAAGCTGTTGATTATTTCTATTTATCTAAACAACATATGCGATCTTTTATGTCCGTTTGTTTTGCGGCTGTTAGATATATTTTGCTCTGGAATTTCTGATTTATTTAAATGTGATAGCCGCTTACGCATGTTTTCTTCTGCCTGTTTTACTTCATCCGATTCTGCCAATGGCTCACCTGTTTTTGGCCTGTCCGGTTTGGTGCCTCCTGCTTAGGCAAAGGCTTTATCGGTACCACGGCTCAGGTTTTTTTTTGATTTTCATGCCACTGGATTTAAGGGTTAATATGGTTACACATCAATAAAAATCCCGAAATTCCCCGGTTTTTCTGAGATAATTTATTTTGTTGTTAGCGTAAAATTTCACTAACGGCATAAAGAAAAATAATCTGGGTTATCTTTTTATTCCACCGTTTTATGAGATATGACTTATTGTTTTAAAAATTGTTTTTCAACGGTAACTTATTTTTCTGACTTCTTGTTGAAGAAAATTTATTTAATAAAAAACTATTAAATGATAAGGTTATTTGAAGGTTTATGGTAATTTTAGTCCAACCAAATCAATGAATGACCTCTATCTCATAGTTTTCGTTTATTGATTTGGAAACATATCAGCTGCCACTAAATCAACAACCATAATCTTACAAAAAGCCAAATGACAGATTTTTCAGAAATAAGGAAGTCACTTTTAAAGATTTACCCATTTTCGGAAAAACAACTAAATCAATTTGAAAATACATTAGCCTTTAAAAGAGTAAATAGGAAAGATTTCATTCTTAAAGAACATCAAATATCTAACAGTTTAGCCTTCGTTCTAAGTGGAAGCCTCAGATTTTATTCTATAACAGATAAGGGCGAACTGACATTAAAGTTTATAACGGAAAACTCTTGGTTTGCAGATATTGAAAGTCTTCTGATGCAAAAGCCCTCAACAAATTATATTGAGGCTTTTGAGAATTCTGACATCGCTACCATTGCACTGTCAGAAATACATAGACTAATGGATACTCATCCTTGTTTCCATATGTTGTATGGGTTATTAGCCAATCTAACAATCTCATCCACGCATATAACCACTATCAACATCAAAAGTCCCGATGAGCGATATAAAGAACTTCTGATAATCCACCCTGATTGGATTAATCGTTTTCCGCAGACCCAGATAGCATCATTCTTAGGAATGACACCTGAAACCTTGAGTAGAGTTAGAGCAAGACTTATCTGATTTATTGATTATAATCAATTTTAATCCAATTCATTTGGTTCAACTTTGTTTATTGGGTAAAAGACAAAATAATGGGTCAAACAAAAACTATAATAAGTAAGGTATTAGCAAACAGCCTACTCATTTTTCCATCAGTATTGATTATAGCGTTTGCCATGCATATTCAATCAGCAGATGATCTTTTTATTTTTACATTTAAGAAAGCTGTTTATGATTCGAGCATATTATTTGAAAATTTAATAGGAGATGGTGGTGCAAGTTTCATTCATTCGCACTCGCTAGCTTACTTTAGTGTTCATTTATGGTTCTGACCATATTGTGCTTGGGGAAAATACTTTATGCTAGGAAACCTATTTTTTCTTTTATAAGCACTGCAATTGGTATTTTTGGCTCTTTATTTTTGGCAGGTTTCTTCGGAGCCTGGCTTTCATTTTCAGCAGTCTCTCGAGTTGAACCAAAAAATTACATTGGAGCAAAAGCAGCATTAAAACAGCTTACTGGAACGGAGGGTGTATTGAATATTATAACACAACTTTCGCTATTATCATTTATTGGAATAATTTCTCTATGTATTTGGATTTTAAGCATTAAATTATTCCCAAAATGGTCGCCAATATCAATCATATCTGGATGCCTAATTATTATTGTATTTATGGGTTTAGGTAATTGGATGTTAATTGGCTCAATTCTCATTTTTATCGGACTTGTACCGGTAGGTAAATTTTATAAAAGCAACCCAATTTAAACTGAAATAAAAATGCTAACCAACGTTAACCCGAAATTGCCAATGCGTAATAAACATGCCACAAGAGATTATTACGTTGAACAATTGCGCTTCGAAGAAATAGGCGATTATGATGGCTATTTAATAGTCAAAAAAGATAAAATAGAAATTCATTTTTTTGAATTTAAAGAGCTTGACCCGAAAGAGAACTATGCTCAAATATATATCAGAACCGATGACATTAACAGCCTATATAAGTCAATGATGGACAATAAAACTGAAATTCATCCACAAGGACATTTGGCAACGAAGCCATGGGGGCAAAGGGAATTTGCATTGCTCGACCCAGATAATAATTTGCTGACATTTGGAGAAAATATTTGAAGGTCAACAGTCGTTTGAAACAAAGAAACCATATACATTGATCGATCGAATAAGTCTTTTGCGCAGTTAATCCACTAACCACATCCCTAATTTTAGAAGCGTATAAAAATTCTTATAGTTGGTAATAATCTAAAAGTGACACTTCTTGTCGTTATAATAAATCTTAAAAATCCCTTAAATACTGAGACACTAGCTTTCGTATTATCAGAAAGCCAGGGAATTATGATACGTAGAATTTCAGGTTGCATATCAATTTAAAATGGGGGAAGCAATTAGAGCTTAAGAATATAAGCCAGTTAACGATAGAAATATAATAATTTTTCGTTTTCATATTAAGGGTTAGGTATACTCTTATCGGTATTACTCCAAAGCAGCCACTTTGTGGGATATCCTATTTCATCAAAAGTTAAAGATCTCCCTGCGGAAGATGCCGAACAGAGTGGTTCAATTTAAGGTTCAAATATTGAAGTAATTTATAACCTCTTGCAAAGCAGTGCTTCACAATAATTGCCTGAAGTATCCGACGTGTTTTCAAACAGGCGGCTGATTGCTGTTATTGAGAGAATTTTCGGACTTCAAAAGTATTATCGCAATAATCCAGACTGCTATAAAAGGAATTAATACAATAGAAAAAATAGTTAAACTAATGAATTGCAATACCAAGAAAAATAATGGAACGTAAATTACCAATTTGTAGGGTTTGTGAAAATAATAAATCATTGGTAAAATAACCATACAGATATAAGCAATAACTAAGAAAATCCAATGTACAATATGCAATGTCTATGTGGCCTCTTTGAACAGAACTACAAAAGGTATAAAATCTTTCCTATCCTGGAACGGCACCCATATTTCCACTGAATTAAGCAATGCTCAGATTCTCCTGAACCAAATTTGCGAAGAAATGATGGGAGACTGCAGCTTGGACATGGTTTACTTTTCCGGTTCGATCAGATGGCTAACAGATGAAAATAAGCAGTATGCGGAAAAGATCATGCGCATCTTCAATTTATGGAACAGTGCACTCCCTGAATTAATGGGTCAGAATTTTACCCATTATTATTACAGTTATGGATTGAAAAACCTTGGAGCCAGACCAAGAAAGAATGACATGGATCTATGTTGCTTTGGAAACGAACTGCCCAGTCTTTTGTTTACGCTAACCGAACTAAAAGATTTTTACCAACTGGAGTTAAAATTTCGTATCGGCAAAAAAGAGTTCGCATTCGCACACGATCTGCAAGTCTTTTACTTTGCAGTTTCAGTTAAAGAATCCAAAAAGTTCTATCTTCTGGGCTCGGTTGAAGATGCAGTTTTGGTACACTATTTTTCAGAGAAAAACTTTAAGATGCTGATCCTTAAAAAACATTACCAGAGCCATTTTAAGTATTGGATGGATAAAATCAGTCTTGTTTACGACGTGACAATAAAATAAGCAATTAGATTAAAAATTATTTTTTTGGAACTTTGCCCTAAGTTTTTTTGTATCGCCCTTTGCTTTCTCATACTCTGTTCTTGCTTTGAGTTCTTTTGCCTGTGCCGTCAACAGCTGTTCCCGTTCAAGAATTCTTGTTTCCGCCTTTTCCATAAGCGACTCCCTGTTTTGAAGATACAATGAATCGATAGCTAATGCTAGAGAAAGATCACTTCCCCTGACTACCCTAAATTTTTCAGCCTCGCTCCTCAATTCTTGTCTTCTAAATCCAAGAAACAGTAGTCCGCCGAACGAAAGTGCCATCGTGACGAAAACGATTGCCGCACCTATAAAATATGGTCTTGATCTGAGATCAAAATTATGGTGGTGCCTCACCGGAATAACATTGGGAACACTGGATGCATTTTTTACCAATAGCTGAAGCTGTTTGCTTATCGTCTCAACATTTTTAGCGTGTTCCTCATTAGCCAATACCTCTAGAATCTTTGACAGCGGTTTTTCATAATTGGGAATCTGCCTGGCTACTATGAGATCGAGCTGTTCCTGCTGTGTTTTTGATCGAGTGATAAAAAGCTCTAGGAGCTCCTCTATGTGTTCCAATTTTTCTTCTGTTTTTTCCATTATTTCTTTTTGTTAGTTTACCTGCCAATCCTCAAACTGTTTTCTTGTTTTTTACCTTTTTTCTTTTTCTTCGGTCTTGGTTCTGGATCTGCCACTATCGGCGAATAGCCAGGCTCCAATAGAGTTTCCAATAAGTTTTTTGTAGATGGTTCTTTGCTCTTATAAGAAAAATAGATCTCCGAATAACCTGATTTGACTTCTCTCCCCATATTTTTTGTTGCGATCTGAATTGCAGCAAGCTGATTGAAATACCCATCAATCTTTCCAAAACTTAATGATCTGTCAAGCTCTGAGCCTTTGAAATTGAACTCTCCTGAGCGGAAGGAGATTCCCTGAATTAAATCCGTTTGCCCCTTGTATTTAAATGCCAATGTAATTCCAACTTTGGTTAGCTGTTGCTCGAAGTTGTTCCAGTTTCTACTTATTGATTTGGCTCTCTTCACCTGATCGAATACTTTGTATTTTTCTTTGTCGGTTCCCTTGAGCGCTTCCCTGTTTACCTGTGATTTATCACCTGCGATGAACAGGCCGTTTTTCATCGTGATGGTTTTGCAGGCCGCCACGTTCTTCTTGAACTGAAACTGATCTGAGACGTTTTTTCCATTATTGTCAACCCTGTTATAGATGATGTGCAGATGTGGATGGTGATTGTCCGTGTGCTGAACGATAAGTAGCTGGGTATCTTTGATCG
Source organism: Pedobacter sp. UYEF25 (assembly GCF_054061655.1). Taxonomy (NCBI): domain Bacteria; kingdom Pseudomonadati; phylum Bacteroidota; class Sphingobacteriia; order Sphingobacteriales; family Sphingobacteriaceae; genus Pedobacter; species Pedobacter sp. UYEF25. The sequence goes on from NZ_JBSSEL010000005.1 coordinate 165,639, forward strand.
CCATCAGTTTTAGGTATTCCATTGCCATATCCAACATCTTTTCCGGACTGAGCAGATGGAGATCTCTTTCACTCCAGTTCAATGAAATATGCCCGACCGCTTTTGAAAGTTCTGGATTGGCCATTCGCTGAATATTGAAGTCCTGTATCGTACCGGAAATTTTGTCCATCCTTAACCCATCACTATGTAGCAGTATAGCATCTTTTTTCTCCACCACATACCTCACACAACCGCCAAAGCTTTTCCCGATCACTATTTTCCCTATCATTCTTTAATTAACTTTTTGATCAGTGCATCTATCTCAGCAATCAGTTCCCTACATTTCTTTTGCACCAATAATATCCCCTGCTGGTGCGCAAGTTTGGTGAGCTGGTTCAGATTATTCGCCAATCCTGAAAGCACCCTGAAATACTGAAGATCTTCGGCACTCAACCTCGGGGTTATCCTTGCTGATTTTGCGGATTGCCGGCACCATTCACTTACCCTCATCCCCGCTTTCCTTGCCTTTTCACGGATCATAAAATCTTCGGTTTTGGTGAGACGGATCCTGATGCCGGTTTCTTTCTTGATTTTCTTTACAGGCCTTCCTCCCATTTTTTTGGGCAGATCTATTTTCGTTTCCCGAGGTTCCATACATTTTCCTTTTCCTACTTTTTGCGACCAACGGGAGTAAAAAGACAAGTTCTTTTTCGCAGGGCGAAAAAGGTTTTTGTGTAACAAAAACACAAACTTGCTCCCTAACAATCGCATAAGTTTGACGCCCTAAAAAACTGATATTTTCTTTTACGATTTCCATCTCTGTGTTCTCTACTAAAAGAACTTTTATTTCCTTTTATAATATCTCGCAAGTGTATCCCGACCTACTTTTGCTGATCTGCTGAGCTAGTTATCCCGGCGGCCAGTAAACAAGACTGCCCAATCTCGGATGATAGGACGGCCTGTATCGGATGTACCCGAATTCATCCAATTCCCGGATGCATTTGTGATAGGTGGCAATGGATGCGATGCGGCTATAGGCCATCAGTTTTTTACGAGTAATGTTAAATGGACTGGTATAACTACCATGTTGCCAGCAGACGAAAAGTGCGGTAAACAAACTGATGTGCGTAGCGAGCATCCGCTTGTCTGCACCCATGCGCCTGATTCTTTTACCATAGTCTGATGTCTTGTTCTTAATGCTAAGCTCGGTCATGGATTACCTCCCTCCAACAGTCTGGTGATGTCTGCCATTTTATAATACATCATACCGCCGATCTTGGAAAACCGCAGCGTACCGTTGATGCGCAGGTTTTGCAGGGTACCCGGTGAGACACTCAGCAACTTGCGTACGTCGGCACTCTTAAGCCATTGTTTATCCTGCCTGTGCTCAGGTTTGATCAGCTGCCTGATCTCGTTCAGCATCTCGATCTTTAATTGTTTTAAATCTTCCTTTGTGATGATCTCTAGGTTCATAATTGTTTCCTCCTTAAATTTCATGGGTAATTTCCTGATTCATGATCTTGAGTACTTCGCTTTTCCTGAAATACACACGCCTGTGCAGGCGTAAAAAAGGCAGACCTTTTTTCATCCAGTCGGATAGGGTGGCAAGAGATACCCCGAGTTCGTCAGCTAGTTCCTTTTTGGACAATAGACGTTCCTCCAGTTCCTGGCCGGAACTGCTGGGTGTTCTGAAATGTTGTTTTAATTCTTCCCGCAGTACATCTCGGATGCAGGTGCTAAGCGCTTGTTGATTGACGATTTCCATATTCCTTGTTTTGGAACAAAAGAACAGTATGGAATTAACTTCATGTTACCACGAAAACGGCGTGGTAAAATTGGGGTGGTTTGGATCTGGTTGAAGAGCGCAATTAAAATATCGATTGTAAGATTGATGGGAAACGATTTCGTTTATACTTTGTTGGCATACCGAAAAAATCTTATTTCTGCTTTTTTGTAGGAATAATGGTGTAAAGTCTGTGTTTTTCGGGGATCTCGTTCTCTCTTTTTAAGGGATCTTTTGGATCGAGACCTCTCAGATAATACCGTAACTTATCAATTTTGATTTCTTTGACCTGGCCTATGTTCTCCTGATCATATTCCCTGAAATACTTGCTGATCATCTTGGCCCAGGTATTTTGTGCAGGGGTGATCAACAGTTCGCTGCCATCGGGCGCTTTCAGCTTTTGCATCTGCAGGCAAAGGTCAAGTACGGCTAGCGCCTGCCCATCCCTGATATTGATATCGCCATCCCACTGGCGGGCTTCTTTTAGTTCTGCTTTTAATTCAGCAATCTCTGATTGCTGTTTCCTGATCAGTTCGACCTGATCTGCAATGATTTCAGGTAGAGTTTTTTGGGTATGCCACTGGTCAATCGAGCGAAGATACTTTTGAAAACTCGTGAGCTTGTCCAGTATCTCCACATCCGAGGCATGACTTGAATTAAATGGATTCTTATGTTCGATATAATTGATACGCCTCAACACGATCTGCCATACAAAAGCGAAAAAATCTTCTTCGCCCTGTGGCTCTTTACCTAAAAAAAAGGTTAGATGATATTGGTAATAGGCGGCGTACTCTTTTTCGGGCAAAGTGAACAGCTTTTTTATAAAAAGGTTATCCTCAAAACCGTTTTTTAGTCCTGTAAAAACTCCGATATCATAAGGGTGTGGGCTGAGGTTAAATGCTTCGTGCGGTTTGAAATATTTGTTTGGCATGGCTTCGAAAATTAGTCTTCTTGCATAAACTGGAATGTTCTTCTATACTCAAATTTAGCATTTATTAAACATTGTCTCTGAGGCCATGTACATTTTAGAAATTCGGTCATTTACAGATAAGCGGAATCCTTAGTTATGTCAATAATATTAAAGGAAATACGATAATAAACTGGAGGCAGCTAATGGAAAGCGGTTGCCATTAATATTTGAATAAGGAATTAACTGAAACTTACAGGCATTAAGCGCAGAACCACTGGTCCAAACTAATAAGATAGTTATAAAAAACCTAGGTATTCTAGACGACTACGTCGGATTTGTACTGCTTTTGGAAATTTGGAATCATTTTCTGGAGCTTGTTGATTATAGTTCAAATTTCCAAATTTATTGGTCTGCCAATTAAAACCTTGATCTTATGTCTGATCATTCAGGTTTTAAATGGCTTCAGTTAAAAAACATGAACTGTTTTGTAAGCCCATTCTGGCACACTTCTCCATTGGCTTTTTGTAGAGGCAAGAAAAACAAGCGTTGGCCAAGAGGGGCAAGACTCTGAGTCAAAAAAATAATATTTGGAGCGAAGCGGAGGGTGGAGATTTTTTTGTCCAGACCCGAAGGGCATGGTCTTGTCCGCTGAGGCGGGGTTTAACTTTGCCTCGGCAGAAAAGCCAAAGGGAGTTTCGAAGAATCGCACTTTCCTAACTTTTTTCAAAGTTATTTTTTTAAGGCTGTATGGCCGGAATGTGCAGGCAATTGATCCGCGCATTTGAATCGTTCTCAATCTAAACTGCCCATTCCGCTATGGAGCGGAACGTGGCACCCGAAGGGCGTCGGTTTCTTTGAGGAACGAAATGTGACCGATGGTTTTTGATTGGGGACGCATCAGATAAAGATCACTTCCATATATTCTCAATTCGCGATTTGCAAATCGCGAATAATAATTTATATTTGTGTTATGAAATCACATAATGGTATGCGGCCACATGACATAGTGGTACTGTTAAAAATATTGTCATCAAACAATGGGTGGTTGAATAAAGACTTATCTACAGAGCTAAATATTAGCCAGTCAGAAATAAGTGAATCATTGAACCGCTCTGCAATTGCAGGTCTGATCAGTCCCGACAAGAAAAAGGTATTTAAGAGTGCTCTGCTGAAATTTATTGAATTTGGTCTGGGCTATGTTTTTCCTGCTGAACCAGGCGCCATCGGGCGTGGAATTCCGACTGCTCATAGCGCGCCCGTATTAAAAGACCAAATTGTTTCACAGGAAAATTACGTTTGGCCTTACGCTAGTGGGAATGTAAAAGGTGAGGCAATACAACCTTTATATCCCAATCAAGTACAAGCTGTGTTACAGGACAGCAAGTTATATGATATGTTGGCTCTGATCGATAGTGTCAGGGTCGGTAAAGTAAGAGAAAAGGATAAAGCCATGGACTTATTAAAAAAATACTTTGACCAATGATGCACGAAAATCTGGTAAGGATGAAGGCCGTAGGTCTGGCACTTAAAGACTTAAAACAGGAGTATGTATTTGTTGGCGGTGCAACAGTCGCTTTGTATGCAACGAATAGCGACCTAGCATCGGAAGTAAGGCCGACCGATGACGTGGATGTAATTGTAGAATTGGCTACCTATTGGGGATATTCAGAATTAGACGAGCGGTTACGTGGCATTGGATTTCAAAATGATATTTCATCTGGTGTGATTTGCCGATATACAATCCAAGGAATTATTGTTGATGTAATGCCTACAGATCCCAAGGCTATCGGTTTTAGCAACCGTTGGTATCCAGATGGTTTCGCTACTGCCCGGGAAATTCGGTTGGATGATGAAACAGTAGTTAAGATATTTACCCTCCCTTATTTTGTTGCTTCTAAATGGGAAGCATTTAAAGGACGAGGTAAAAATGACTATCGTACTAGTAAAGATTTCGAGGACTTGGTTTACATCTTAGAAAATGTTGATGATTTTGAAGAACAGTTGAAAAATGGACCGGAACAGGTAAGAAAATGGCTAAAAGAAGAAATTGAGCTTGTTATGGATAATGATAATTTTGAGGAAGGTTTGTATGCTCACCTTACAGGTGGTTATAGCGGGTTGGATGCTAATTATATAAAGCAGAAATTAAAAGCGGTATTTAAATCGTGATAGAAATTGATGTTGTTATAAAGCTCCTTCTTAAATAAATGCCATTTTTAGATGCGATGCTGAATATCAGGCGGTGTTTTCATCTCCAAGAGAAAAACCTCTCGAACATTATCAACCGAACCGTCTATCTGTTCGGCTGGCAAGCTTCGGGATGAAAACCGCTTCTTTAGTGAAATGCCTTAGTCTTCGACAATATCATTAACCAGCTTCAACCATAAGTCAGCATTCTCAAGAATATCCAGCTGCTTATTAGCATACTTTTAGCTTTAATTGACGCGATCAGTTTGCAGTCTAACCTGTACAGGATAAAAATTAGTAAGTTTTTGAACTTTCAAAAAATTTACTGTCGGAATCGACCTTATTGCAAAATGCTAATTAACTTCAGCATGTCTCCTGCAACTTTTTTATCCAAAACTTTTGCGTAATGCTGCGTAGCTTTAATACTCGAATGACCGAGCATTTTTGAAACTGTTTCAATTGGGACACCATTAGATAGGGTTACCGTTGTCGCGAAAGTATGCCTAGCGCAATGATGGGTCAACTCTTTGTTTATTGCACATAAAGTTGCAATCTCCTTTAAATATGCATTTACCTTTTGGTTGCTAATTAGCGGCAATAATTTACCTGTGACCATAACTTTAGGATGCTTCTTATATCTATCAATTATTTTTTCTACCTGCGGCAAAATCGGAATGTTGGCCATCACCCCAGTTTTGGTTCTCTCAATCATAATCCAATTTGTACCTTCATTTCCTCGAATTATTTCATTTTTGGAGAGCTTCGCCACATCCACATAGGCCAGGCCTGTGTAACAACTAAAGAGAAACATATCTCGAACCTCATTCAAGCGTTGTAATTCAAACGTTTTTTCTATCAACCTTTTTAATTCTTCTTCGCTTAAAAAAATTGGAGAAGTTTTCTTAATGGATACTTTGAATGCCATGAATGGATCTCCTGCAAGCCATTTGTTCGCCACGCAAAAGTGAATGATCTTCTTAACTTTTTTAATATATCCCATTGCGGTATTGTGTTCAATTCCCTGTTTCGTCTTAAGATACATTTCGAGTGATTTGAGAAAGGCAAAGTCCAAGAACTTAATATTGATATCTTTAGCCTTATAGTGAAAGGGTATAAACAACTTTAGTGATTTCAAACAAGTGGTATATTTTACTAGGGTTGCTCTCGAATAATCTTTGCCAACAAGTTTATGCATGTTTTCATTATGCGCTGTGAAAATTTCCAAGAACATCTTTGGAGTATCTTCTTCTCCTAAAAGTTTTCTTTTTATCACATCTGCGTCTATTGGAAGATTATCAATTAAAAGTGATCGGTGAATTTCATACACCTTAGTTTGAAGTGCTATTAAATAAGCGTTCAGTTCCTTGGCTTCATCTCTGTTGCCAAACATACAACCCTTTTTCATATTCCATTTCTCAGGGCTTATTTTTCGCTGTATAGCCATCTCAGCTCTTTGCCCGTTCACGGTAATTCTCATGTATATACACAAATTACCTTTTACGTATCCTGCCCTTCTCTTAAGGAAGAATAACAAACTAAATTTTGCACTCATTCTAAAATGGTTTAAAAGTTATAAAATTAAGCTTGTTGTTCTTTCAAATCAAGATGTTTAATGATTGAACATCCTGATTTACAGTTTATTGGGACCTTTTTGGTGCGCACCAGATTTTGAAATTTTGCAGTGCGCTCTATTTGCGCCCCTTTTTTTCAATCAAATCTGAATTTTTTGCGATGCTGTAAAAGCAAAAAAGCCTCTAGAAATACATTCTAGAGGCTTTTGATACCTTTTGTACTATGACTTGGCGGAATGGACGGGACTCGAACCCGCGACCTCCTGCGTGACAGGCAGGCATTCTAACCAGCTGAACTACCACTCCGTTTCCCCTTGCGGGAGTGCAAATATAGACGCTTTATTCTATTTTACAACAAATATTTTAAAAATAATTACAAGCCCTTAATTTACAGCACCTTCTTGCATCTTCTCTGCATTTTCTGCGAACTGTAGTGCATCAATCACACCCTGAATGTCTCCATCCATAATATTAGGAAGGTTATATAACGTCAATCCTACCCTATGTTCCGTCACTCGACCTTGTGGATAATTGTAAGTCCTAATTTTTGCAGATCTATCTCCGGTAGAAACCATTGTTTTTCGCCTTGCCGCAATGTCTCCGTTCTTTTTTTGCAATTCTATGTCATATAACTTACTGCGTAGCATATCCATTGCAATTTCTCTATTGCCCAATTGCGAGCGCTCTTGCTGACAAACTACTACAAGACCTGACGGTTTATGGGTTAGCTGAACTTTGGTTTCAACCTTATTTACGTTTTGCCCACCTGCGCCACCCGAACGAGAAGTCTGCAATTCAATATCTGCCGGATTTATGTACACATCTATTTCTTCTGCTTCAGGCAATACCGCAACAGAAGCTGCAGAAGTATGTACCCTCCCTTGGGTTTCCGTATCAGGCACACGCTGTACTCGGTGTACACCACTTTCGTATTTTAGCTGACCGTAAACATCTTCTCCGCTTACTTTTAAAATAACCTCTTTATAACCACCGGCAGTACCTTCGGTCACATCCACAGTTTCTACATGCCAACCTTTGGTCTCAAAGAAACGGGTATACATTCGATAAAGATCTCCCGCAAAAAGTGCAGCTTCATCACCACCTGTTCCTCCGCGAATCTCGAAAACTGCATTTTTTGCATCTTCAGGATCTTTCGGAATAAGCATCAACCTAATGGCACTTTCCATTTCTTCCTGCTGCCGGATTAGTGTATCTAATTCTCCTTTTGCCATTTCACGCAACTCATTGTCTTTCTCACCACCTAAAATCTCCTTATTTGCCTCTATGTTGCTAATTACATTCTTATAGATTTTATATTCATCTACAATTTTACCAAGATCTTTATATTCTTTGTTTAAAGCTGCAAAACGCTTCATATCCTGCACCACATCTGGGTTGCTCAATTGCTCCTCTACATCTTCCCACCGCTGCTTTATTGCTTCTAATTTTTCTAACATAACAGTTTTAAAATCTCAGAAAAAGTTGTTTTTAATATCATTTCAACCCAAATGAGTGTTGCAAAATTAAACAAAAAAGATCGCATTTTTCTGGTGTTAGCCCATCGTGCACTAGTGGAACCATATGCCCTTTTCCATTTAAAATGCTAAAACAGTAATAAATGCCAAAATTAACATAACACCCTCTTTTTTCCCAGAAGATCATCCTGCAAAACATGCAGCTGTATTCAGTTTCGCTAATATTTCAACATTTAAGCCCTAAGATAGGATTGTATAGCGTTTTAGGGATTAAAGATTTTTCATTTATATTGAGTCTAATGTGGGTCGCCTGTAGAAAAAACGTTGGTTGCATTTAGCTTAAAAAAACTACATTTGGTTGATCACTCCTATCTTAACAACCGATGCAGAAATTCTCAAACGTAGATTTTTTTCAAAGTAATCAACTCATAAAAAATAAAACAGTATCGCTAGAAAATGGAATCATTTCTAAAATTGAAGACCAATCTCCAAATAATGCGGATGAGCTAAGTTCTAAAGGTGGACTTCTTGTACCTGGATTTATCGATCTCCAAATTTATGGTGCCGCAGAAAGATTATTTTCTGCCGAACCCACCGTTGAATCTTTAGAAATAATAGAAAACCAACTTCTTCGTGAAGGTACTACTGGTTTTTTAGCTTGCCTAGCGACCAATACGCCAGAAGTTTTCCAAACTTGTATAGAAACTGCTAAAGCTTATCGAACCAAAGCCCGAAACTTTTTAGGCTTACATTTAGAAGGCCCGTTTTTAAATGCTAAACGTGCTGGAGCGCACGTGCAAGAATACATCCGCAAAGCAACTTTAGACGAGGTAAAACAGCTACTAGATATTGGAGATGGTGTAATCAAAATGATGACAATTGCCGCTGAGCTCCAAGATGATAACGTTATTAATTATTTAGTAGATAATGGTGTAATTGTTTCGCTAGGTCACAGCGATGCAACTTTTGACGAAGCAAATGCGGCCTATGCAAAAGGAGTACAAACAACTACCCACCTTTTTAATGCCATGAGTCCGATACACCACAGAAGCCCAGGTATCCCTACCGCGGTTTTTAGTCACAATAAGGCGATGGCGAGTATTATTGCAGACGGCCTACATGTAGATTTTGAGGTATTGAAATTTGCCAAACGTATTTTGAAAGAGCGGTTATTTTTAATTACAGATGCCGTAACAGAATGTACGACGGGACCATACCAGCACACTGCTAAAGAAAACAAATATGTTATACCAGATGGAACTTTATCTGGCTCTTCTATAACAATGTTAAAATCGGTAAGAAACTGTGTGGACCACTGCGACATCGATCTAAATGAAGCGCTCAAAATGGCAACACAATATCCTGCAAAATTATTGGGCTTAGGTCAATTTAGTGGCTCAATAGCAGTTGGCAACCAGGCTAACCTACTATATATTGATGAAGACTTTAATATAAAAACTGTTCTTTTTAAAGGAGAAGTAGTATCGATCTAAATATTTGTAGCAATTGTGTGCAACCATAGCTAGGTATTAAAAAATTGTTGATATTTTTGAAATCATGAAATACAAACGCATATTACTTAAACTCAGTGGAGAATCGCTTATGGGCGATAAACAATACGGTATTGATAATGAAAGAGTTAGGCAATATGCTGAAGACATTAAGGCGGTACACGATAGGGGTTTGGAAATTGCAATTGTTATTGGAGGTGGAAACATATTTAGGGGTCTAAGCGCTGAAAAAAGCGGCATGGATCGAGCCCAAGCAGATTATATGGGTATGTTAGCTACGGTTATAAACTCTATGGCCTTGCAAGATGCCTTAGAAAAACAGGGCATTAAAACTCGTTTACTTACTGCAATTAAAATGGAGCAAATTTGCGAACCGTTCATTCGCAGACGTGCAGTGCGACACTTGGAAAAAGGGCGTGTTGTTATTTTTGGAGCAGGTACAGGCAACCCATATTTTACAACAGATTCCGCAGCTGCGCTTCGCGCAATTGAAATTAAAGCAGATGCTGTGCTTAAAGGAACGCGGGTAGATGGAATATATACCGCCGACCCTGAAAAAGATCCGTCGGCAAAAAAATACGAGCACATTTCTTTTAAAGAAGTTTATTCTAAAGGATTAAATGTGATGGACATGACAGCCATAACGCTTTGCGAAGAAAACCAATTGCCCATTATCGTATTTGACATGAACAAAAATGGGAATTTTATGAAAATTGCTAACGGCGAACACATAGGAACGGTTGTTAGCTAACAAAAAGATTATAATTTTGTAAAAAAACGGAGAAATGAACGAACTGATAAAACTTCAACTAGACGATACACAAGCACTAATGGACAGGGCGATAGTGCATTGTGAAGGAGAACTAACCAAGATACGCGCAGGAAAAGCTTCAGTTGGTATGTTAGACGGTATTTTTGTGGATTACTACGGATCTTCAACTCCTTTGTCGCAAGTTGCAAGCGTTAATACACCAGATGCGAGAACCATTATTGTTCAGCCTTGGGAAAAAAATATGTTAACACCCATTGAAAAGGCCATACAAGAGGCGAACATTGGCATTAACCCGCAAAACGATGGTATTATTATTCGCTTAATGGTACCACCGCTTACGGAAGAACGTAGAAGAGATTTGGTTAAAAAAGTAAAGGAAGAAGCAGAGAGGGGAAGAATTACGGTAAGAAATCTTCGTAAAGATGCCAATGAGCAAATTAAAAAGCTTAAGGAGGAAAGTGTATCAGACGACGATATAAAACTTGGTGAAGGAGAGGTACAAAAATTAACTGATGCTTATATTATAAAAGTCGATAAGCACTCTGAAGCTAAGGAAAAAGACATTATGACCGTATAAAGAAGCAGTAAATAAGAAAGGCAGTCTTTTAGAAGATTTTGCCTTTCTTATTTGTATTTATCTAGAGGTGCGAAATAACAATTTAGAAAATTTGCAAGATTTTTAGAAGTTTGTCTGGGCAAGGCAAAAAAAAAGAGCAACCCATCCAGGTTACTCGTTTTTAAACTAACTTATTATTCATAAAATGCTGTTGGGGAAGGAGTCGAACCTTCAAGGGGTAGTTAGCTACAGTTCAAAAAATTAATTGTGGTCAACCCAATAAACTGCGTTTGTCCCATTATTCCCCACCACCGAGACAAGGAGGCGTGTCTGCCAATTTCACCACCCAACATTATGTTAGCAGAATTGCACGTTAAACACCGAAGATTAAAAGTGCATCAAACACTTAAAACTTTTAACATCTAACTTTCAACTCAAAGCTGTAGGGGAAGGAATCGAACCTTCAAGGAGTGGTTAGCACAGTAAACTGTATTTTCCGTATTCTCCGCCACCGAGACAAGGAGGTGTGTCTGCCTGTTTCACCACCCTACATTGTTGTGCAATTGTCAAAGAATTCATCCGTTTTCCTAATTGCTTACTACAAATGTAAGAGATCTTCCATTAGTTTGCAAATATTATAAGTAAATAAAAAAATTATTATAATATTTATATGAATTTGTATATTTGTATAAAAATATGAAAACAAATGTTAAAAAAGGACAATTACAATTTAGAGATTGATAACCTCGACATTGACATATTGAAACAATTGATGCACGATGCAACTAAGCCATATACCGAAATTGCAAAGGAATTAATTGTTTCTGGCGGCACAATTCATGTTAGGATGAAGAAACTGCAAGAAATGGGCATTATAAAAGGTTCGCATCTGATTATAGACCCTCAAAAAGCAGGCTACGACATTTGCGCTTTTTTGGGTATTTACTTAGAAAAAGGAATATTATATAAAGATGCAGTTACGCAATTAAGTAAAATAAAGGAGGTGGTAGAGCTACATTATACAACTGGTGCTTACAGTATGTTTGCCAAAATTATTTGTAGAGATACAGCGCATTTAAGGCAGGTATTAAACGAAGAAATACAAGCAGTTAAGGGCATACAACGTACAGAAACACTAATTTCTTTAGAAGAAAGCATTAAACGACAGATTGAATTGGGCTAGTTAAGGCTTTTGTAACGCACATTTGCTGGTCGTCCAAAAGACTGATATGACAGGCTTTTTTATCTAGAGTAAGACGAAGACAAGATACACAGGTCAGGTTTATCCTGCAACTGCTCTTCTAGCTAAACTATTTTAAAAATTGGTAAGCGATAAGCGCTGCTATATAAGCCATTGCTGTCATGTAGACCAATTGTATAACTGGCCACTTCCACCCTTTTGTCTCTCTGTAGACTACCGCAACAGTACTCATACATTGTAGCGCAAAAGCATAAAAAAGCATTAACGAAATACCAGTTGCAAAAGAGTAAACGGGCAAGCCGGTCTTGTAGTTTACTGAAGCTGCCATTTTACTTCTAATGGTCGAGTTGTCGTCCGCGCCACCATCAACGCTATAAATGGTCGCCATAGTGCCTACGAACGCTTCTCTGGCCGCAAATGAAGTAATTAACCCTATTCCTATTTTCCAGTCGTAACCCAACGGACTAATTGCGGGCTCTATCCAGTGTCCTAAAATTCCAACGTAAGAGTTTTCTAGCTTTTCTGTGGCAATTAAAGTTTTTATGTGTTCAGTTTGATCTGGTTGTTTTGCCGATAAAACCTCATACTTTTGCTCAATTTTTTCAAACCTATTCCCAGGCCCAAATGACGCCAATACCCACAAAATAATGGAAATGGCAATTATCACTTTTCCGGCTTCGAATACAAACGTTTTAGACTTTTCGATCATGTTGTAGAGAACATTTTTCCACCTGGGCATCCGATATACGGGAAGTTCCATAATAAAATAAGACCGTTCTTTTGCTTTGATAATTACCTTCATAACCCAAGCAACAGCAATTGCAGCAATAAAACTGATGAGGTACATGATCATCAGTGCCAAACCTTGCAAGCTAATGATGCCCCAAATTATTTTTTGAGGAATGATGAGAGATATAAGCAATATATATACCGGCAGCCTTGCAGAACAACTAATAAGCGGCGTAACCATAATGGTTATCATTCTATCTTTCCAATTTTCTATATTTCTTGCAGCCATAATAGATGGCACCGCACAGGCAATTCCGCCAATCATCGGAACGATAGATTTACCGTTTAATCCGACTTTTTTCATCACCTTATCCATCATAAAGGTAACTCGAGCCATATAACCGGTATCTTCTAAAATAGAGATAAAAGCAAATAAAATCGCAATTTGAGGGATAAAAACAAAAATACCACCAAGTCCGGCCACCACGCCATCCAAAATAAGATTGGTTAGCATTCCTGCAGGTAAAAATTGATGGCCATACTCAGTTATCCAACCAAAGAAAGTTTCTATCCATGCCATTGGATAAGCCGACCAGGCAAAAATCCCATTAAAAATAAGAAATAAGATGAGCAAGAAGATCACAAAACCCCAGACTTTATGGGTGAGTATTCCATCTATTTTATCGCTTATAGTAAACTTTGACGCACGTCCTTTATCGATAATTACGTCGGCGAGAATGCTTCCAAAGCGCTTATATCGAGCGATAGTCTCCGCTGCCTGTAATTTTGGAGAATCAAATTTATATTCAATCTCTAAATCGCTAAGCTTTCGTTGCTGCTCGATTGTTAAATTATTTAAGAACTTGTGTTGGTGAAGTACTTGAAGTGCATAATAATCATTTTCTGTACCGACAATTTTTTTTGCACTTTCTATCGCTTCGGGAACTAAAAAATCTACATCCACCGCAGCGAGCTGTGTGGGGATTTTATTTGTATACGCAATCGCGGTTTTAAGTTTTTCTATGCCGACATTGCTTCGCGCAGAAATTGGAATGACCTGAACACCTAATTTTTCTGAAAGTTTATTTACGTGGATGTAAATGTTTTGCTTATCTGACAAATCGGTCATGTTCAAGGCCAATATCATCGGAATACCCAAATCAGCAACCTGCGAATACAGCAACATATTACGCTTTAGGTTAGACGCATCTACAATTAGTACGACTATATCTGGATGGCTAGAGTTTGTTTTATCTGCAAGCACCTGAAAAACAATCCTTTCATCGTTACTTTTAGGATATAAGCTATAGGTACCTGGAAGGTCTACTATTTCGGCGATACTTCCATCCGGCAACTTTGTCGTGCCTGTTTTTTTATCAACAGTAATACCAGGAAAATTGCCTATTTTTTGATTTAACCCCGTTAGCTGATTAAACAACGTAGATTTACCCGTATTTGGATTACCAACTAATGCAATTCTACTGCCCAACCTCGGTTTTGTTTATTGAATGATTACTACATCTGCCTCTGTTTTTCGTAAACAAAGTTGATAGCCTGCTATGCGGATTGCCATTGGATCGCCAAAGGGCGCAAAGCGTTCTACTTCTACTACTTCTCCGGGCAAGCAGCCCATTTCCATAAGTTTAATAGACATGTCTAAATCAGTAAAAGCCACTATGGTTGCGGTTTCTCCAACTTTTAAATGCGACAGTTTCATGTGGATTAATTTTCGGCAAGTTAATCTTTCTTTAGATTTAATCCAAATAAGAGGCCGTATATATTACATTTATACTACGCTTAAACCTAATAATCTCTTCCTCCCCGCCTTCTACGATCTCCGTCGCCGTCCATGCTCACTTGTTTGCCTCCAAATTTATTAAGTGCATAAACAAAAGAAAACATAAAGTAACGTTTCAAAACGTTAAAGTTCGTTTCCCTACGGGTATTGTTATTTGCACTTCTAGAAATGCCTTGATTTTGATTAAGTAAATCATTTACAGCAACTTTAAAAGTTCCAGCTTTTTTAAATGCCAATATGCTAACATAACTGTTAACAATAGTAAACTGGTTATTAAAACTTGCATCGCCACCGGTGTTAAGGGTATAATCTGCATCGATGGCAAAACGGATGTCTGCCGGAAAAAGATAGCTTATATTTCCATTTGGACTCAATCTATAAAAAGTCGTATTAAAATCAGGCTGAACAGAATAGGTAGCATGATCTAGGTCTCCATAAACGGCAATATTTAAGTCTAATTTATCTAGATTAGAACTGAGGCGATAACCGTTTCTTAATGAATAATTATTGGTAATATTTCTTACTGCATTGGTAAAGTTTACGTCTCGGTTATAGTTAAGAGAAACGTTAATATTAAAATTCAGTTTATTTTCCGGCATTAAAGGCAAACTTAAATCAGAAGACACATTGCCGGAATAAACACCATTTACATTAATTGGTGTTATGGCAATTTTACCTTCATATAGTCCAGATTTTTGCAAAACCGAGCTATTTGAAATATTGTTAGAGGTTTGGCTTAGGTTTAAATTAACAAACCACGACCGATTTTTTCCTGGGGTAAAAACTCGATACGAAGCCCGCAAAGAGTTGCTATATTCTGGTTTCAGATTTGGATTACCAATAGGAACAGATTGCGTATTTGTATTATCTCTTACAGGCTGCAACTGTTGTATGCTCGGTTGGTTCGTTCTACCCTGATAACGCACATACAATCGCTTACTGTCGCTA
This sequence comes from Pedobacter sp. UYEF25, assembly GCF_054061655.1. NCBI lineage: Bacteria > Pseudomonadati > Bacteroidota > Sphingobacteriia > Sphingobacteriales > Sphingobacteriaceae > Pedobacter > Pedobacter sp. UYEF25. The sequence goes on from NZ_JBSSEL010000005.1 coordinate 181,059, forward strand.
AATCTATACCTGTAACTTGCCGATGGGCGGTAATTGGTAACATTCTGCTTCAATATATAATCATTCGTTAAGTTGGTATTCGTTCTATCGGTATTTTCTACAGACAAGCCAAAATTCCAATTCGTCTTTTCTGCATTATAATTAATACTTAACCCGCCTTGATTTTCCAAAATGGTATTTTCATACGCATTGCTATAAGTTGTATCTATCAAATCATACTTCAAAGTGGAAGGATTGAAATCATAGGTATATCTATTTGACGTGTTGTGATTATAGCCATTTTGATAGTTAGCTTCGAAACTTAGTGTTTTAGAAATCGGCTCAGTATAAACCACACGCTCACTTTGGTTTAGCGATTCGCCCTTTTGATCATTAAATTGATTGTCAGAACGAGACTTAATTACGCTGTCTCGCGTATTCAACTCTTCAATATCGCTATACACATTTCCATCGTTATTATTTAGGTTCGTATTAAAACTCAATGAAATAGTTCTGCCCTTTTTGTTAAAATTTCTACGTAATAAAAGGCTATTGTTAATTGAAGGCGAAGTATTGTGGCTTTTATATTTTTGAGTTCCGTTTATGATGTAATTGCCATAATCTCTGTTATAAGTATTTAAATTATCGTTGTTATCTACCGTAAAACTAATGTTTGGCTGGATGCGGATAGAAGTTAAACTGTCCAATTTTGTATCTACCATAAAATCAAACCGGTGGTTCAATCTATCAGCATTGTTATTTTGATTGGTTTTGAACAAAGTGGTTACATCCCCCAAAAAATTGGTATTGATGCTATTTCTAAGTTCAGTCTTACTGGACTTATTAATGAAGTAATTGGCATTAATCTCAGTTTTGTCATCATAAGAATCCACAAAACGAATTCCACCTGCATTTGTCTCAGTAATCCCAGCTCCTCTTAAGCCCCCGCCAAAATTTTGTTTGTTAACATTGTTAAACTGGCCAATTACGCTTAATTTTTTCTCGTTTTCAAACTGATTCACGTTAAACGAAGCGTCATACCTATCATTTGTCCCATATCCTACATCTGCGCGTCCAAAATGCCCATATTTTCTGTCTTTCTTTATGGTAATGTTCAAGACTTTAGTTCTACTTCCATCGTCTATACCTGTAAATTTAGATTGTTCTGACCCTTGATCTATTACCTGTATTTTGGCAATCATATTGGCAGGAAGATTTTTTGTAGCCAACAGCGGATCGCTGCCGAAGAACTCTTTCCCATCTACATACACTTTCGTTATGGTTTCCCCCTGCGCTTTTATCCCGCCATCTTTATCGACCTCCACGCCCGGCAACTTTTTTAACAAATCTTCCACAACAGCATTTTCGATCACTTTAAAAGAACTCGCGTTAAATTCGACGGTATCTTTTTTAATCACAACTGGCGCAACTTTTCCCGTAATGTCTACCGTATTTAGGTCTGTGCTACTGCCTTCTAACATAAAGTTAGAAAGCGTTAAGCTGGGTTTCTCTTCCGTTAAGGAAAAATTTCTCAAAATCTTCTGGTAGCCTAAAAAACCAGCATAAATAATGTACTTGCCAGGTTTTATGCCTTCAAATTTAAAGCGACCGTCATCATCGGTACTTGCGCTCGCAACAACGGTAGAATCTTTTGAATTTTTTATGAGGATAGAAGCAAAACTAATTGGCTTACTATCTTTTGAATCTAAAACTACGCCAGTAACAGACGCCTTCTTTTGCGCCTTTGCGAAGGAAAAAACAAAAAGAAAAAAAATTATAGTAAAATATTTAGTCATCCGAGCCTGATTTAGTTGCCATTAATGACTGTGAAATTACTAAAAGGTTTACATCGCTTTCGTAACAAAAATAATAGATAAAACGATTTAGACTCGTATATTGTCCTTAAACCTCTTATAATATAAACAATAAGTGGCTATCAACAGCGTTAACCGCATGTTGACACCAAAAACAGATTTTAAAAAAAAAAGACAATTAGCGCTTACTAGTTGTTAGTTTAAACATTACATTCTCTGTCTGGAACCTCTTCCTCCATCTTGTTGCATGTCTCCTCCAATGGTTTTTCCAGCTATTCTAGTAATAGAATAAGTAAGAGAAAACATGTAATAACGCTTGAGCACGTTATAATTTAAATCTACTATTGTATTGTTTGTAGCTGTACGGCTAATGCCTTGATTTTGATTAAAAGCATCGTTTACAGCTGCCTTGAAAGTAAATTTATTTTTGTAAAACTGTCTGCTTACATAGCTATTCACTAGGGTATATTGAGTATTATAACCCTCGCCACGGCCGCTATTGTTAATATAATCTAAATCTACCGCAAAACGGATGCTACCTGGAAAAACATAGCTCGTTTCGAAATTTGGGTTAACCGTGTAATAAGTAGTGTTTGATTTTGGTTGGGCAGAATAACTTGCTGTATTTATAGTACCAGAAATACCGCCAGTAAAATCAAATTTATCAAAATTGGTTACAAAGGTATATCGGTTTGTAATCGACCATGAATTGGTAATGTTTTTAATGGAATTTGTAAAATTGGTATTTCGATTGTATTGGCCATTTAACGACATGTTTAAATTTAACTTTTTGTCGGGCAAAAGTGGCACACCATAAGTTACATTTCCATTACCAGAATAAACTCCGCCAACATTTACATAGGTAGTCGCAATTTTTCCATAGTTCGGATCGTTAAGATCGGTTATTAACGTATTGTTGTTGCCAATGGCATTAAAGCTTTGGTTTAAATCTAAAAATGCGAAGAAAATACGGTAGTGCGCAAAATCAAAATTGTTGTATCTAAAATTCAGGTTATTGTTAAAAGACGGCTTTAACGTTGGGTTTCCGACAAAAATAGTTTGCGTATTTGTATTGTCTGGGATCGGTTGAATTTGACTTATAGATGGCTGCTGAGTCGTTCCTCTATATCTTATACTTAAGCGTTTTGAATTGCTAAAATTATACCTGAAATTTGCCGAAGGTGTTAAATTGATGAAGTTTTGAGTTCTAACCAAGCCTGTAGTTAAGTTGCTGTTTATTCTATTGGTTTGTTGACCCGCAACACCAATATTCAAATTATATTTTCGCTCCGTTTTACTCAAGCTAAATCCAACCGCATTGGTAAGCGTTCTGTTTTGATACACGTTACTGTACACAGAATCTATCACATCATACATGCCGCTAGCGGGATTAAAATTTAACACCGCCCGATCTTGATTGTCTCTATTAAATCCATTTTGATAATTAAATTCCATACTAAGCGTCTTAGAAATTGGCTCTGTATAGACAAGACGAGATGTATTGCTGATGGAATTGCTGGCTAAATTGTTTAATTGGTTTGTAAGATTTGTGGTACTATCAGTACCGGTTTGAATGCGCTCGGAAATATAATTTTTATTTTCGCTGTTGTTGTCCCCAATTGTTGTACTAACGTTTAAAGAAAGTGTTCTCCCACGACGTTGAAATTTTTTGCGAAACAGTAAATTGTTGCTGATGTTAGGTGTCGTCGATTTTGTGTTGTAGTTCTGTAAACCGATCGTCTGCCCGCTCAACAAATTTTTATTGTAGGTGCTTTGATTTACACCATCGTTTTCTGTGTAGCTAATATTTGGCTGAATTTTTAACGAAGCCGTTTCTCCCAACTTGGTATCAACCATAAAATTAAACCTATTGTTGGTGGTATTGGTATTATTGGTAGAATTATTTGCAACCGTTGTGATGGTGTTGCCTAATAGGTTTTGAGTAAAACTATTTTGATCGTTAAAAACTGAAGACTTATTGAAGAAGTAACTTCCTTGGATCTCCGTTCCGTCTTTGTAGGTATCTCCAAAATTTAAGCCCGCAGCATTTGTTGTAGTAATTCCGCCGCTTGAGCTTCCGCCGCCACCGCCAAACCTATTCCCACGACCGCCACCACCGCCAAAATTCTGTTTGTTAACATTGTTAAACTGACCTATCAAACTAATTTGCTGATCGCTATCAAATTTATTTATATTGATGTTTTCATCGTATCTATCATTGGTACCATATCCTAAACTACTATTTCCAAAATATCCTTTCTTCATTCCACTTTTCGTGGTAATGTTTAAAATTTTGGTTCTTGCCCCATCATCCACACCAGAAAATTTTGCTTGTTCAGACTGTTCGTCTATAATTTGAATTTTATCCACCATATCTGCCGGCAAATTTTTGGTAGCCAAAAGTGGATCACTTCCAAAAAACTCCTTTCCATCTACTTTTACTTTTGTAATGGTCTCGCCCTGCGCTTTAATACTACCATCTTTCGCAACTTCAACTCCGGGCAGCTTCTTTAATACATCTTCTACAACTGCATTTTCTCTAGTTTTAATAGATTTTGCATCAAATTCTAAAGTATCTTGCTTAACCACAACAGGAATAGTAGCCGTTACATCGACAGTATTTAAATTTAAACCATCATCTGACAATGCCAAACTACCGAGATTGATCGCTTTATCGATAATCTCGAAATCTTTGTTTAATGGCTTCAAGCCAAGATATGCAACGTAAATCCTATATCTTCCAGCGGGCAACGGCTTTAACGTAAAAACACCATCACCATTTGTTTGTCCGGTGGCAACTACAGTAGAATCTTTTAAATTTCGTATCGCCAGTGAAGCAAATTCTACCGGGAATTTATCCTTTGAATTGATCACTTTACCAGTAACCGTAGCAGCATTTTGAGCGTTGGCACTATAGTTACACATGGCAACTACAATAAGCATAATTATTATGCGAAGGAATGATCTCATTAATTCAGATTGTTATTTTAAATCATCTTTTCAGACTCCAAGAAGTGGTAAAGGTTTCATTGAGAAAAGGAAGCCGATGGTAACAATTTAAATACACACCCAAAAAAAGGTTTAGAACTTATTGGGCTTTCGCAGGGATAACGTTTTCTGATACACCGTTGGGCAACCGCAGCCCTTCTTAAAAAGGCCACAGCCACTAATTAATAGCGCAACAAGTAAACCGCCGAGAAATATTTTTAGTTTAATCATTCTTAAGAAGTTGTTCATCTCTCAAAGCAACAGTTAACGGATTTAAACGGTGTAGCAATACATAACTAAATATTGCCATACAACAACCGATCATATCACTGCCAAAATCCCACCATTCTGCAGACCTATATGTAAAAATTTTCCATTGTAAAAGTTCTATCCCGCCACCTAGCGCAATGTTGATGATCAGGATTTTAACGACAGTTAATTTTCGAAATGCAAAACTGTGTTGATACTTTATCTTCCCATAAAACAACAATACAGAAAGGACAAAGAAAAACCCCAAATGAGTCATCTTGTCGAAACCTTTAAAAAAAAACCCGCTACCGGAGGTATCCGGCAGGCGAATGTTGCAGAGAATTAAGATAAAAATTGCCCAGAAAATTGCCCATTTCTGGATTCTTAACATTTGCATATTTGCCAATTATGCACCTACCAATGTTTTGTAAGAATCTGCAGAAAGAAGCTCCTCAATGTCCGCTTGATTTGTAACAGTAACTTTTACCATCCATCCTTCTCCATATGGATCAGAGTTAACCAACTCAGGATTGTCATTTAGTGCGGGATTAATTTCTGCAATAGTTCCTGTAACTGGCATAAATAAGTCAGAAACTGTTTTAACCGCTTCTACAGTTCCAAAAACTTCATCTTTCTCTATTGTAGAACCAACTGAGTTTATATCAACATAAACAATGTCGCCAAGTTCGCTTTGCGCAAATTGTGTTATGCCAATGGTTGCCTCGTTGCCATCTATCTTAATCCACTCGTGGTCTTTGGTATACTTAAATTCTATAGGAAAATCCATGCGTCTAATAATTAGTTGCACAAAGTTAATTATAAAACTGAAATATTGAGATGTATTTGATTTGAAGACGCTGATGCCGTTTGAAATGCCATCAGTTATTTTAGAAAAAAATAAAGGAGGTTTAGGTTTGGTACTGAAGATCCCGGCTTCTGTATTAAAGCACAATGTCGCTCACAATACTTAAATCAACCTTCTTAGTTGAAAATAAACCTTAAACTAAAGCCAAAATTGCTAAAAGAAGTATTAAAAGTCTGCGAAGTATAGGGTTTGGTAATGTTGGAATCGTAAAACAGTTTGATATTGAATTTTTGATTGATTACATAATCGATTGTTGGCCTAAAAGTAATGTTTTTTGCTCCAGAAGATACTTCCGCTTCTTCAACATCTGCCCTGTAAATAACCGTTTTATTATCTCGAATAGCGACATCTAGCTTAAAATCCAAATTGTTGTCGAGTTTTAAATTAGAAAACCAACCAAATGGGAATTGAAATTTATTGGTGCGGTAGCCAATGCCTAATACAATGTTATTTTCTAAGAATTGCGCGAGTTGGCTGTTTGCTAAACTTAATCCCAATAAACGCGATTTGTTAAACTCAACAGAAGCGCTTAAACTGCTTTTAAACCTTGCATCTATCCCAATTAAAGGGGCAAAATACTCTGAAACAGTTACCTGTGCAAATTGGTATTTCGGCAAAAAATTATTATTTCCATCCCTACTAGTTACAAAACCATTATTCTCCCCATAATTTAATAAGGTATTGTAGCCATTTACATTGTAAGATGACCGATAACCGTGTCTAATATCGATGGAAGAAAACCTTTCTGCAAGAAACGGTATGGTAGTTAAGCCACTATAGGTTAAATTCCAATTTGGCAACGGGATGTTCGGAAAAGAATTTGTTTTTATTTGGTTTGGATCTTTGCCTGAATAAGCCGCTAAAAAGGCAGAAATCAGCACATCTTGACTTTGCTTGTCATACCCATCTGCATATCCATTTGTCGTTCCTGCCGAATTTGGGTTCTGCGCGCCAAGTCTTCGAGAAATAATTATCCGATTGGCCATAAAACGATTAAATAATGCTGAAACAATGCTAGAGTTATTCTCTTTAAACGAGGTTTTCAAAGCAATGTACGATATGCTATAGTCGCCACTCGTAATCCCATTTAAGTTTTCGAACGCATCTGTAGCCGCGAGGTATCTAAAATTACTGGAGTAGTTTCTAGATTGTGCTTTATTTGCACGAAGCGTGATTCTTAAGTTTTTTATAGGTTCAATTTGGCTAGTTAGGCTTAAATCTTCGTGTAGCGAGTTTACATACAGCTGGTTTTGTAACGTGTCTGAGGTGAGCCAGCCACTTCCAAGTGCCATTTCCCTTATATCTCTCTGGCTACCGAATGCAAAGCCTAAACCAGGCGCACCCGTTGCCTTATCTAAACCAAAATAAGTAGTATTTGGCAAATAGCCGGGCAAAAAAATCCCTTTTGTTTGCGTGTAAGCAGCATTTAAATTTTTAATACTTGTAAGTAAGTTTATAAAAAATCCTGTTGCGCCCGACGATTCTTTGTTGCGCAGAAAACCGAACTTATTGTATAAAGAGGAAAAATTCAATGTGGGATTGAGTTGCACCGTTCGACTGTTCTGAACCGTATTCCCTAAATTGATATTTGGATCTTGCAGTGTTGCCAAAGGCTCAGTTTGCCAGTTAAAATTGGTTCCATATCTTGCCTGCATCATAACCCAATCTAAACCAGGCAATTTATTTATAGGTATGGCATACGTTAAATTTAAATTATGGTTGTAGTCTGTCGTACGACCCAATTTTTTTAAATTTTCCCACACAGTATCTCGTTTCAATCCATCAATTCTTCCATCAGGTTCGTCTATGATGGAATAATTGGTTGCGTTAAAATCCAGCTGGAGTGACTTTGTCAAATTCCAAGAAATTCCATAAATCCTATTTATGTTAAAATTTTTATTAAAAGTAGTCGGATACCCATTTTGAAAAACTGGAATGCTATTGTTCGGGTCGTTGTTTCTAAGCGTATTTTCTGCATACAACCTGTTTACTTCAATCCTAAAATTTATTGCACTTGGAAACAAGCTGAAGTTAAAATCTTTGAGCACCCTCAATAAGTTAGATTTTACAATCTTTTCAAAAGGCGCATAATTCTTTGCTTCCTTTGCATAAGAATATTGCAATGATCCTCTATAAACATTCTGAGAATTGTCTTGGGTGATAAAATCGCGATGACTATATTTTGTAAAAGCATAGCTTACCGCAAAATTTTCTAAGTCCCAAAGTTGGGCCGGTTTGGCGTTTTGGCCGCGCTCTTTGTGTACGTTGGTAAAATTAATTCCGCGCCGCTCTGTATAATCTTGTGCAAAGTTTAAAATAGAGTCTTTTTGTGCCTTGCTTACGCCATTCAGTGCCGTCTTAAGCTCAATGTCTGGCGCACTAGGATTGTATTGCGGCGTAGCAATCTGTGCCGTATAATTTAAAAACAATGGAATTTTCACTCCAGATTTTTGTGGAAGAAATTTTCCAAGTTCTATGGATGTCGAAACATCTAGAAGTGTATTGTTTGATCGATTTCTTTCGCCAACTTTAGAATCCAACGTGCCGAAACCGATGGTAGATCTGCTTCCAGAAACATTTACTTCTGCAAAATCGGCCAATTTTAAATTTAATCGCGCAGTTGCTGCCCAACCGCCGCGTTCGTCAAATTCGGTCAACCGCAACTCATTAAACCAAAGCAACACGCTCTTATCTAAATTATCGCCTTCTACATCGCCTGCAACTCTTAATTGATTTTTTGCCCCAAGCATATACACCCTCACTTTGCTCATATCGGGCTGCCCTTTAATCGTAACAGTGTGCAAACCATCTGAAAAACCAAAAGGAACATTTATTGGCCAATTTTGACCATTTGGCAACCGAGCTGCATTTCTGGCGAGCTTTGCTTTCTGAAAAAGAGATAAATCAATATCCATCTCATTTTCTGCAGGCCATATTTTCTCAGGATCACTTGTTCCTGGCTGCGTAACTTTTAGCGGGATGGAATATTCGTAGTAATTGTCTTGGTTATCTGTACCGATACGTAAAAATCCAGAAATGTCTCTGTCATTAAGCACCATATTGTCGATCGCTTCTGCATGTATAAACATTTGTAGGCGTTTATAAGAACGGAAATCGCTAAATGCAGTTTTAAATGCAGCTCTTCCATATCCATCTCGTAAATTTTTAACTGTAACCGATAACGATTGCTCATTTAAACGGGTATCTCCATTAAAATTGCTATAATCTCGCTCTCGCACAATTCCTGGCGGCGTTACATACGGAATCGGCTGCCTTTTTCCATTCTCCTCAATATTTACGGTCGCCACTTCTATGGTAGAATTATCTGGAGTAAGTATTGGCAAAGAGGGGTCTACAATAACTTGCTCTGCACCATTTGTGGCATTATACGCGCGCCAATCACCCCTAACTAATTGAAGGGCTGCAAAACGCAATACGGTCGTGTCTGCAAAGTTTGTCATAAACAACCTAAAAAACCTAATAGATTTAAAATCTTGTATATCGCCAACTCTGTCTTGATACTGATCTATCGGGATACGGAGTTGATACCAAGTAATGGCCTGCGTATTGCCATTTAAGAGTTTCACTTGGGTGGTTACCTTATCGGTGATAAAATTTTTCCCTACAATCATGTCAGCAGGCTTTAAGGATATCTTATATTGAAAATATTCATCGCTTTGCGTCATGTTATTGTCGCGATTAATGTCTTCTCCATCGGGCAGGGATGTAGCGGCAGAATTCTCCAAACCTAACTCAGCCTGCGACTGCTGGGCAGTTTTCGAGTTCCCATCTGTACCATTATATCGCTCATAACGCTTTAAAATACCTGCCCCAATTTGATCTAAAACTGGGCCACGGTAATAACTGTAATCATCAGAAGATGGATCGGCTTCTAAACCTGCTGCGGCGGCTGGGTTAAGCTGACCTCTAATTATGTTTATTGCGGGAGCAAATTTTAGTCGTTCATTTTCGTCAGACAGTCCATCCAAACCAACATCTTGTGCTTTTCTTATGGTCGCATCGTTGTCAAAAGCCTGTACCACAGGTTGCAATTTCGGTACTCTACCCCAATTGGTTTCGTCGTACTTCGTCGGATCGTCTGTGGCAGGCAGTCCATTTTCTAAAGATTTTCTACCATCTTTTAAAATGTCTTCTGAGATATTACCTAAGTTAAAATATAAATCTCCTCCCGTTGAGTTTGGCTTGCTGATAAATGGATCCATCATCCAAACTTCAATGTATCCAACATTTAGGGCTTCGAAATCGTTGGTTTCTATTTTCCTTTGAAATCCGGCCCATCTGCCTTTAGGATTTAGCAGCGAACCATCACTGGCAAACCCAGAGGTGGTAAAATTATATGGACCACGCACGGTGGGATAATAAGCAACGTCTAAAGTGGCAATATTTAAAGGCTGACCGACTGCCGTTTGCTTAAAAGGATATACTTCTTGCTCTATTACCTGCCTAACATACGGGTTAGAAAGTTCGTTTTTGCGATTTGCAATGTTTCCAATTAATGATGTAGAACTATTGTAGAAAGTTGGATCAATGTTATAGAAGGCCATTCTAGCGCGGTTGTAACCATATGACAAGTCATTAACCAATTGGGATTCTGGAAACAACTGTGGCGTTCCAGAGATTTGCCAGGCAATCGCTCCTTTTAAATCTATAACGGATCGCGAAGCTTCGAAATCGTCTAAATAACTTACTCCTCTATCACTTCCGGCAAAGTCCAAAGACTTAGGATGCCCAGGTATCAAGTTGGCAAATTCGCCATAAAAGGTCACACTAGATGGTGCTTTTGTAGAGATTAGCGGAATTTTATCAACCAACTTCGTCAAAAATCTGGAGGGAGCGCTGTAATTGAGGTCGGCGCCCCAAATGGTATTAGATACCGGTTCTTCGCCAAGGTTTACTTTCTGCGTAAGTGGCTTTTCCGTCAAATTCATGACAGTGCCGCCGATGTTCAATTTGTTATTTACCCGATAATCTAACCTAGTGCCAAAGAGCGAGCGCTGCTGTAAACCAAATAGCTCATTGTTTTCTGTTGTGATTCTTATCGGCTGCCCAGAAAGCAGCAGTGCTTGGTTTATGATGCTAATTCTTCCTCCCTGATAATCTACCGTAAAATCAACTCCTTCTGTTAACGGCGTAGACCCAGCGAAAACCTTTACAGAACCGGCAGGAATGTTAAACGCATTAAGACTAAATTCTGAGGAAACGGTAGATTGATAACTTCCCTTGAAAACATAGCGATTTTGATTTTGAAACAATTGCTTTGCAATGGTTTGGGTAGAATCGTACAAAGCTGTAAAAGCATATTTATCTATCAATCCTTGCTCGCTTGGTAAAAATTTTGACGCCAAATCTTTTCCAAATGGCTCAATTACCGGAAAAATAATTCGCCCATTTGCAGGGTCGATGGTTACATATCCATTATTGGTATTAAAAAGAGATTGAGCATTACCAGAAGTAGATAGATTTCCTCCAAACGGATTGCTCGATGCGCTAGCTGCATAAGCGTTGCTACCGCCGGCAGCGTAAGTTCCAAATGCATTATTTGCAGAAACGAAATCAAATACTCCGTCTGGTTTCCGCTCATTTTGCTGGTTTAATCGATCTAACTCTGCAAGCCGAATCCATTGTTGATTGTTGGTATTTTGCCCCTCCGTCATCACAGGACTTTCTACTCCAGTTTGGTTATCAATCCTAAAAATATTAAAAATAAAGTTATCCGGACTAATCTGATATCCACCCATTGAATAGATGTTTTTCATCATCAGCGCCCAAGTTGGCAACTTTATTTTAGTGGTTTCATTCTTAAGCAACTTGGTGTAAAGCAACTTTGGATTGGTAGGGTCAAAAGGGATATCTGTAGAAAACTCCCCAACCTGATAGCCCTGACCGTTATAAGTATATTGGTAGGCTACAGACAAAACTTCATCACTATTTAAAGGATTATTAAGAGAAATGTAGCCAAGCTGGGGTTGAAAAGTAAACTCATTATCAGACAAACGTCTGGCATAGACCACTTTACCGTAGTTATCTGTAGCACCGCTGGCCTGAAAATAATTGATAATGTCGTTATTATTTGTAAATCGGGCGCCGGGTGGTAAATTTCTCAACAACGAGTTGGATTGTTGGGGAAAGCCCGCCGCCGTTGTACCTGCCGGAAGTGCGGAAGTACCTCCCGTAATTAAGCTGGTATTGTAAGGTTGATTTTCGCCCAAATCTAAAAGACCGAGCACATCTCTACTGTCTGTCGTGCTTCCAGACTTATTTGTGATCCAAACTTCTATACGTGTAATGCGTATTGGCGAAGTAATGATCGGTGCATTTGCAAGAAATTTGTTATAGTTATTTCTAAAGTATTGCGCTAAAAAATAATGCCGATTTGATTCATAGCTGTCGGCACTAATCCGAAATTCATTCTGTTGAGCACCGTTTGTAATTCTAATTTCTTTCGACTGCGATTTTTGCTGTGTGTACACACTTGTAACATTAAGCTTACCAAACTGAAGTTGAGTTTTTATTCCAAACAGCGCCTGCGTTCCACTAATTAATGTAGTATTTAAGGGTAGACTTACATTCCCAGCCTCAATTTTTTTAATGATTTCATCCTGTCCACCAGTGTAGTCTAATTTAATCTGGTTTTCAAAATCAAATTGTGCCTCAGTATTATAGTTACTTGCAATCTTAAGCTTGGTACCAATGTTGCCAACCAGATCCATTTGAATCCGTTGGTTAAAATCGAAATTTGTCTGAACCCTTTGCCTCTCATTAAATAAAGGATTTTCATTCTTATTTCTACGCACTAAAAAAGTAAGCTCTGCTTCGCCACGAGGTTGGATATCTATTAAACCACTTCCAAATAATTTCTCAAAACCCTCGCTCCTTACCTCAATTGGAGGGATAATGCCAGTAGTTCGAATCTCATTAACCTCGGCATTAGAGTTTTTTCTAAAATTAAACCTCGTAATTTCGCTATTTACATATTTTTGATACTCGTCAATAGTTAAATACTTAGTTTGAGTAACATAAGTGTCTCCAATGAGTTCTTTTACAACGTAACGTTTATTTTTTGCATCATATTCAACTATTGTTTTCATATTGCCCTGTAGCGGGAAAAATGAACTTTTAATTGGGCTTAAACCAAGCAGTTGTCGTTCTTTTAGGGATAAATTATTTTGCTTAATTTTAGAGCTATCAGTTTTGTTCAATACCACCTGCGCAGAAGTTGTTACTGCACAACAAACAATAAGGAGGAGAAAAAATTGAGTGCAGATTTTCTTCAAAAACAGGTTATTATAACTTTTTTAATGCTTGCTTTATCAGTTCCTCCACAGTAAGTTGAGCCTCTGATATTTTTAGTAATTGATCTAATGTCTTCTCCGCTGAAAGCTTTGCAAAGCCCAGCATTACCAGGGCCGACAAAGCCTCATCTTTTACGGTATTATGCTGAGGCATAGAAATGAGCGAGTCTGAACCTTCTTTTTTTAGCTTATCTTGCAGTTCTAAAACCAAGCGTTGTGCGGTTTTCGCCCCAAGTCCTTTTATGCGTTGTATTAAAGGATAATCTGCATGGACGATGGCGGCTTGAATTTCTAAGGGGGTAATGGACGATAAAATCATCCTGCCGGTATTAGGCCCAATACCCGAAACAGAAATTAGATGTAAAAACAATCTACGTTCCCCCTCGTCTGCAAAGCCATACAGCGTATGGCCATCTTCTTTAACATGTAGCCATGTAAACAATTTGCACCGCTCAGTACTTGGCAAACTGCTGTACGTATTTAACGAAATATTAATGTGGTAACCCACTCCGCCAGCCTCTATTACAACAAATGCAGGGTTTTTAGAATTGAGTTTCCCGTCTATATAATCATACATTCAAGTATTGTTATCTATTTTTGCGTAAATCTACCCTTTTTTGGGGAGTTTTTACCTAAGCTTTCTTTTGCCTGGGCATCTACAACTGCTATGGTTACCATATTTACGATTTCGCGAACAGAGCTGCCAAGTTGGACGATGTGAACCGGCTTATTGAGCCCCAGTAAGATTGGGCCTATCGCTTCAGCTTCGCCTAATTCTTGCAACAACTTGTAAGCTATGTTTCCCGCCTCCAAATTTGGAAAGATTAATGTATTGGCCGGGTCTTTTACCAACCGACTAAAAGGAAAATTTTCTTCGAGCAATTTGCTATTCATCGCAAAATTCGCCTGCATTTCTCCATCTACCAAAACTTCTGGATGATCTCTATGCAATATTTTTACGGCTGCTCTTACTTTTTCTGGTGTCTCTCCATCATTCGAACCAAAATTAGAGTAAGAAAGAAGGGCAGTTCGGGGTATAATGTTAAATTGCTTAACAGATCGGTCGATTAAAAGCGTAATGTCTACCAATTCTTCTGCAGTTGGGTTAACATTTACCGTTGTGTCTCCAAAAAATACAGGGCCTTTTTTTGTCATCATCATATACATGCCGGCAACGCGCCTTATGCCCGGTTCTACGCCAATAATTTGCAATGCAGGTTTTATAGTGGCGGCGTAATTCTTGGTTAGACCAGAAATCATAGCGTCTACCTCGCCAAATTCTACCATACTTGCCCCAAAATAATTTCGGTCTCTCAAGGCTTTTATCGAATCAGTTTGCGTAAAACCACTTCTTTGACGTTTTTTATAAAGCGACTCCGCATATAGCGCACTTCTTTCCGGTTCCAATGCAGGATCGATAATTTCTACATCGTCGAGTTCAAGCGCATTTGCACTTATAATTTCTTGTATCTTCTGCTTATTGCCTAAAAGCACAGGAATCGCTATATTTTCCTCTCTGACAATTTGAGCGGCTTTAAGAATTTTATAATTATCTGCCTCAGCAAACACTACTTTTTTAGGATTTGCCTTTGCGTGGATTGTTACGGAGCGCATAATTGCATCATCTAAACCCAAACGCGTTCTAAGCTCATCGGCATATTTTTCCCAATTGGTTATGATTTTTCTCGCCACCCCACTTTCTATCGCTGCTTTTGCAACCGCGATAGAAACTTCCGTAATAAGCCTAGAATCTACTGGTTTTGGAATGATGTAATCTTTACCGAACTTTAAATTTCTGGAATTGTACGCTAAATTTACGGCCTCAGGAACCGTTTGTTTCGCCAATTGCGCTATCGCATTTACAGCTGCAATTTTCATCTCCTCATTTATTGCCCGAGCTCTAACATCTAATGCGCCCCTAAAAATGTAGGGAAAACCCAATACATTATTTACCTGATTTGGGTAATCCGACCGTCCGGTGGCCATAATTACATCACTACGTGTTTTTGTTGCAAGTTCGTAAGCAATCTCTGGATTAGGATTTGCCATAGCGAAAACAATAGGATTTTTCGCCATAGAAACGATCATTTCTTTGCTTACACAATCCGCCGAAGATAGCCCAATAAATACATCAGCACCTTTCATTGCTTCTTCTAAAGTATTTATTTTTCTAGAAGTGGCAAACTCCGCTTTAATTACACCCAAGTCTGCTCTGTCTTTTCTAATAACGCCAGATCGATCGCACATGACTACATTTTCGGGCTTCACCCCTAAGCTTATGTAAAGTTTTGTACAAGAAACTGCCGCAGCGCCAGCGCCGTTAACTACAATCTTGATTTTATCTAATTTCTTTTTTTGAATCTCGCAAGCGTTAATCAAGGCTGCCGCTGAAATAATTGCAGTACCATGCTGGTCATCGTGCATTACCGGAATGGTCATCTCTTCCTTTAACCTGCGCTCTATTTCGAAACACTCTGGCGCTTTTATATCTTCAAGATTTATTCCTCCAAAAGTCGGTTCTAACGCTTTTACTATTTTAATGAAATCATCAACGTTTTTACAGTCTAATTCCAAATCGAATACATCAATATCTGCGTAGATTTTAAACAGCAACCCTTTTCCCTCCATTACTGGCTTACTGGCTTCTGCACCAATATCTCCAAGACCCAAAACCGCGGTACCATTGCTAATTACAGCAACTAAATTCCCCTTTGCGGTATATTTATAAACATCATCTTTATTTTCTGCTATTTTTAGACAGGGTTCTGCCACACCAGGCGAGTAGGCCAATGTGAGGTCTCTTTGAGAATTTGTAGGCTTGGTAGGTATCACCTCTATCTTACCAGGGCGGCCAATTGAATGGTAATCTAAAGCGTCTTGTTTCTTGCTAGTCTTGCTCTTGCTCATCGCAGTTAGTTTTGGTATTAAAAATGCAAGTTACAATTCTTTTGAAATGCATAATATAATTACCGGGGAATTTTATTTGCCCGTTCTAAGGAAATCCAAAGTTTATGTTTGTTGCTCAAATAGTTAATGGCAATTCTAAGCGGATACATTTAAGCGTAGAATCTTTTGGTGAGTGTCGTAGGTTTGAAAAATAGCCCGCTAGAAGAAAACCGAACTAAAACCGCACTTTACATTAACGTCTAAGTTAATATGCGATTTTAGATCGGTATGAAAAGGATTTATAGACTTTTAGGCTGAAATGCAGTCTAACCTATCTTGACATAATATAGAATGATTAACCTCTATCTAGGTGAATAAGTAACTACTGGAATAATCATTTCTTCTAATGAAATTCCCCCGTGCTGAAAAGTTTCGTTGTAATAATTCACAAACTGGTTGTAATTATTCGGATAGACAAAGTAGTTGTCGTTTTGGGCGAAAATATAGCTGCTGCTAATGTTTATTTTTGGCAACATGGCTTCGTGCGGATTTTTTATTGAAAAAACTTCTTTTTCATTAAAGCTCAAATTCCTTCCCTGTTTGTAACGTAGGTTAGAGTTTGTGCTTCTATCACCAATAACTTTTACAGGTTTTTTAACCCGTATCGTTCCATGATCTGTTGTCAACACTATTTTTGTTTTCTTTTGCGCTAGTTTCTTCAACAAATCAAATAGTGGAGAATGTTCAAACCAAGAAAGCGTAAGAGACCTATATGCGGCGTCGTCATTGGCAAGCTCCCTAATCATTTGCATATCGGTGCGCGCATGACTTAGCATGTCTACAAAGTTAAAAACAATGGCGTTGAAATCGTTTTTTAATAAATTATTCGTGTTTTCTACCAATTCTTTCCCCTGTTCAAAAGTTAAAATTTTATGATAGCTAAACTTGCAATCTTTATGCAAACTGCGTTTTATATTGTCTGCCAAAAATTCTTCTTCGTGCAAATTCTTACCGCCTTCCTCATCATCGTTCTGCCAAAGTTTAGGCATACGCTTCTCCATATCTAAAGGCATCAGCCCAGAAAAAATAGAATTTCTGGCATACTGAGTTGCCGTTGGTAAAATGGCAGTATACATGTCTTCTTCATCTATCCTAAAATACTCTGAGATAAGGGGATGGATTACCCTCCATTGATCGTAGCGTAAATTGTCTATTAAAATGAAAAACACAGACGTATTTTCTTCAAGCAGCGGAAAAACTTTCTTCTTTAAAAGTTCGTTGCTCATTAAAGGTGCAATGTTGCGGTCCTTTATCCAAGCGAGGTAATGTTGTTGAATAAATTTTGAAAACTGTGTATTGGCCTCTTGTTTCTGCATCGTCAAAATCTCATGCATCTGCGGATCGTCTAGCTTTTCTAACTCCAACTCCCAGAACACGATTTTTTTATATACATCTACCCATTCTTCGTAACTAAGTTTATCGCCTAACGTCATCCCCAACCTTCTAAAGTCTTGTTGATAAGCCATAGAGGTCTTCTCATTGATTAAACGTTTATTGTCTATCAGCTTCTTAATGGTTAACAATACCTGCTTTGGATTTACAGGCTTTATTAGGTAATCATCTATTTTACTGCCAATGGCATCTTCCATTAAATTTTCTTCTTCGCTTTTTGTAATAAGTACAACTGGCACATCCGGACTGATATTTTTAATCGCTGATAAGGTTTCTAACCCACTCATACCAGGCATGTTCTCATCCAAAAAAACCAAATCAAATTGCCCATTTCTAAATGCTTCCAAGGCGTCGTTCCCGTTGGTAAAGGTGGTAACGTCATAGCCTTTATCGTTTAACAATAGAATATGAGGTTTAAGCAGATTGATTTCGTCATCTGCCCATAAAATTTTGGTTTCTAGCATGTTAATGTAATAATAATTAAATTTTGAGTTTAATTTAAATGAGTTTATTCAAAGTATAAATAAAAATAGCAATTTTTGTACCGCATCCCTCTATTTAACTCTTTTTAACTATTGAATAAGAAAAAAATAATAAACGACCCTGTTTACGGCTTTATCAGCATTCCTTCAGAGTTGATCTACGATGTCATCTCACACCCCTATTTCCAGCGTTTGCGCTACATTAAGCAATTAGGAATGACTCATTTGGTTTATCCTGGTGCACTTCATACCAGGTTTCATCATGCATTAGGCGCTATGCACCTTATGTCGCTCGCTATTTCATTGTTGCGAAGTAAGGGAAACCACATTACTGACGCAGAAGAACAGGCCGCTTTGTTGGCGATTTTATTGCATGACATTGGCCACGGACCATTTTCACATGCATTAGAACATTCGCTTGTAACCGGAATAAAACATGAAGACATCTCCCTGAAATTGATGCATAAACTAAACCTCCATTTTGAGGGAAAACTAGATACAGCTATTGAAATTTTTCGTGGCACTTATCCTAAGAAGTTCTTAAATCAGCTTATATCAGGGCAGTTAGATCTAGATAGAATGGATTACCTGAATAGAGATAGTTTTTTTACTGGGGTAAGTGAGGGCGTAATTAGCTTTGATAGGATTATCAAAATGTTAAATGTTAGCAACGATAATCTTGTATTGGAGGAAAAAGGAATTTATTCTGTAGAGAAATTTCTAATTGCACGTCGGCTGATGTATTGGCAAGTATACCTTCACAAAACAGTTATCGCGGGTGAAATGCTTTTGGTAAAAATATTGGCCAGAGCAAAATACTTGGCCTCTATGGGCCATGAACTGTTTGCGCCTCCGTCTCTAAATTATTTTTTAAAGAACAACGTTGATGAGCTAAATTTCTTCGATAACAAAGAAAGCTTAACCCATTTTACTAATTTAGACGATCAAGACATTCACACTTCTATAAAAGTTTGGATAAACCATAGCGACAAAATTTTGTCTAAACTATCACACATGCTTATTTACAGAAATTTGTATAAGGTAGAAATTAGCACAAATTTAACAAGTGAAGATAGAATTTCAATGCTTAAGGACGATGCTATGAATCTCTTAGAAATTGATAAAGATGACATTGAATACTTTGTCTTTACAGACACGATTAAGAATAGGGCATACCATCCAGGTGTAGGCAACGTTAAAATTTTAATGAAAAATAACGAGGTACTAGATATTGCTAAAGCCTCTGATCTTTCTAATCTAGAGTCTTTACAAAAAACCGTAGAGAAATTTATTCTCTGTTACCCACGAGGGATTTAAGCTTTTTTAACTAAAAATAAATTTTCTGTTGTATTTAAAATCTTATCATTGTGTAAATTATCCCATACACGCCTGTTTAGGTTTTTTTGGTCATGTCAATTTAACATTTAACTTTGTACGATGCAATTTACTGCACAAACGATTAGTGACTTCTTAAATGGCTCTGTAGAAGGCGATGCCGAGGTTTTGGTAGGTGAGCTTTCTAAAATCGAGGATGGAAAAGAAGGTTCGCTTTCGTTCTTGTCTAACCCAAAGTATGAGTCTTTTTTGTATGCAACACAGGCTTCGGTTGTTTTAGTCTCCAAAGATTTTAAGCCTGCTCATCCATATAAACCCACTCTTATTAGGGTAGATAATCCATATAGTGCATTTACTATTTTGCTAGATAAGTACAACGACAGGGTTAACAGCAAATCTGACGAGCAGGGCGTAGAGCAGTCAGCATTTATTCATCCCACGGCAAAAATTGGTAAAAATGTCTTTATTGCAGCCTTTAGCTATATTGCGGAGCAAGTAGAAATTGGCGACAATGTTAAGATATATCCTCAAACTTTTGTCGGTCACGATACAAAAGTTGGCGAGGGTTGCGTTTTTCATCCAGGTGTTAAAATTTACCACAATTGCATTATTGGCAATAAAGTAATTATCCACGCCAATACTGTTATTGGAAGCGATGGTTTTGGATTTGCACCCCAACCAGATGGCACATACAACAAAATACCCCAAATTGGGAATGTAATTATAGAAGACAATGTAGAAATTGGTGCAAATACAGCCATAGATAGGGCCACTCTCGGTGCAACAATTGTTAGAAAAGGTGCAAAAATAGATAATCTTATTCAACTTGCACATAATGTAGAGATTGGACAAAATACTGTGCTAGCTGCACAATCGGGCGTTTCTGGAAGTACCAAGATTGGTCCCAATAGTGTTATTGGTGGTCAGGTTGGTATTGCCGGTCACTTAAATTTAGCAAAGGGAACTCAAATTGGAGCCCAAGCTGGAGTCAACTTCAACATATCACAAGAAAACAAACAATGGCATGGAAGCCCTGCGCAGCCTTTACGCAACTGGTTGCGCTCGTCTGTAATTTTTAAGCAATTGCCCGACATTAAAAACAGAATTGACCTCCTCGAAAAGGAACTTACACGACTTACTTCAGAACTAGAAAGGAACACCTTACCAAAATGAACGTTAGACAGAAAACGATAAGCACAGAAGTATCTATTTATGGTGTTGGATTGCATACTGGTAAAAATGTAAACCTAACTTTTTGTCCTGCTCCAGAAAACCATGGTTTTAAATTTCAACGCGTGGATTTAGCCGGAGAACCGATTATAAATGCCGATGCAGATTTAGTTACCGACACAAGCAGAGGAACCACACTTACTCAACATGGCGCAAGCGTAAGCACAGTAGAACATGTTTTGGCCTCGCTAGTAGGCATGGATTTAGATAACATTCTAATTAAGCTAGACGGACCAGAAACACCTATTTTAGATGGCAGCAGCATTCAGTTTGTGGATTTGCTAGAGCAAGCCGGAGCGGTAGAACAAAATGCCTACAGAGAGTATTTTGTCATTCCGCATAACATTACCTATACAGAAGAAGAAAGAAGAGTAGAAATAGTGGCAATGCCATTAGACGATTATCGCTTTACCTGCATGATTGATTACAACTCGCCGGTGTTGGGAAGCCAACATGCCGGCATTAACACCATTGCAGAGTTTAAAAAAGAAATTGCTTCATGTCGTACATTTTGTTTTTTGCATGAGTTAGAATATCAGTTAAAACACAACTTAATAAAGGGCGGTGATTTAAATAATGCCATTGTTATCGTAGATAAGGAAGTAGATAAAGAAGAGCTGGATAATCTGGCAAAACTTTTCAACAGGAAAGACATCAACGTGGCCCCGCAAGGGATTTTAAACAACATGGAACTTCGCTACCAGAATGAGCCTGCCAGACATAAACTTCTTGATATGATTGGTGATTTGGCATTGGTGGGCATGCACTTAAAAGGCCACATTATGGCTGCTAGACCTGGCCACGCTGCGAATGTTGCATTTGCCAAGAAAATCAAAGCAGCCATAAAAAAAGAAAAAAGTAAGAAATTGCAGAAAATCTACGACCCCGCAGGGCCTGTGTTGTACGATGTTGTTAAAATTATGGAGATTTTACCTCATAGACAACCATTTCTTTTCGTTGATAAAATTTTAGAACTTTCTAAAAACCATGTAGTTGGTGTAAAAAACGTAACCATTAATGAAGAATTCTTCAAGGGTCATTTTCCAGGTGCTCCCGTTTTGCCCGGAGTGATTCAAATCGAATCTATGGCTCAGGTTGGCGGAATTTTGGTATTGAGTACCGTTCCAGATCCACACAATTATTTAACATATTTTCTAAAAATAGACAAAGTACGTTTTAGAGCCCAAGTGCTCCCTGGCGATACACTTGTGTTCCGATGTGATTTATTAGAACCGATACGGAGAGGAATTGCACAAATGAAAGGAGTAGGTATGGTAGGCGATAAAGTTGTGGTAGAAGCAGAAATGATGGCCCAAATATCTAAAGTTAAACAAGTAGAAGCCTCGTAAAATATGATTCAGCCCTTAGCATACATACATCCTCAAGCCAAAATTGCAGAAAATGTAGTAATTGAGCCATTTGTTGTCATACATAAAGACGTTGTCATAGAAGAAGGTACGTGGATAGGATCTAATGTAACCATCATGGACGGCGCCCGCATTGGCAAAAACTGTAGAATTTTTCCAGGCGCTGTAATTTCTGGCGAACCTCAAGATCTTAAATTCGAGGGAGAAGTTACTACCGCAGAAATTGGTGACAATACAACAATTAGAGAATGTGTTACCATCAATAGAGGCACCAAAGATAGGTGGAAAACGGTAATTGGTAAAAACTGCCTCATCCAAGCTTATTCACATATCGCACACGACTGTCAAGTGGGAGATAATTGTATTTTCTCAAATAGTACCACACTGGCAGGACATATTATCATTGGAAACAATGTAGTGTTGGCAGGTTTAGTAGCCATACACCAATTTGTAAAAGTAGGTTCGTTTGCATTTGTTACAGGTGGTTCGCTCGTTAGAAAAGATGTTCCACCATACGTTAAAGCAGCAAGAGAACCGCTTTCTTACGCCGGTATTAACTCTGTAGGATTAAGAAGAAAAGGATTTTCAAACGAAAAAATTGATGAAATTCAAGAAATCTACCGAGTACTTTTTGTAAAACATAACAATGTAACCAAAGCGTTAGATATAATTGAAGCAGAATTTAAACCAACAGAAATAAGAGATGAAATTGTAGATTTTATAAGAAACTCGAATAGAGGTGTGATGAAAGGTTTTGGAATGGGAAGCTGATGCTCAAGAACCAAAAATAATCTTTTGTATCTCATAAAAGCCTAGCGCATGGCTTAACGTTGACACGTAAAAGGCAAGCACAGCTGTTGAAAAAAATACAAGTAGGAATACACTCATTTTTAAAAAAACACGAAAATCGTAAATTTTGCGCTTCTGACGTGATCAAACATGAAAATAACGCTAAAGAATATTGGTCGGCGGTTTAACAGAGAATGGATATTTAAACATGTAGATTACGAGTTTACTTCCGGAAACTGTTATGCAATACTTGGAGCCAATGGCTCTGGAAAATCTACGCTCATCAGCATTCTAAACGGAAGCTTAACACCTTCTGAAGGCCAAATACTTTACAGTCACAATCAATCGCCTGTCGACATTTCTGACGTTTATAAAAAAATAAGTTTCGCAGCTCCTTATTTAGAGTTGGTAGAAACTTTCACGCTTATAGAGCTCATAAACTTTCATTTCAAATTCAAAGAATTTACGCCTGGGATGAACACATCGAATTTAATTGACTTACTCGGTCTGCAAAAGTCGGCAAATAAGGAAATTCGGTATTTTTCATCCGGTATGAAACAGCGAACAAAGTTGGCGATAGCATTCTGTGCGGCAAGCCCAATACTATTTTTAGATGAGCCAACCAGCAATTTAGACGTTCAAGGACTAGATTGGTACAGAGAATTGACAAAGAATTTCTCAGCAGATAAATTAATCATCGTCGGCTCAAATCAAGAACATGAATATGATTTTTGCTCTAAACACTTGCAAGTGTCTGATTTTAAATTCGTTAAAAATTAGATTTCCAATTATTTTCGACTTCAAATATCATACAATTGTATTAATATTTTTTTTTAAAAAAAATACTAAATATTATACGAATAATACTTACTTTTGCACCACCAAATCAAGATAAAAACTCACCTTGATTTGAATAAATGATTTAAGATATTTAGAGACGATATTAGATAAAGATTTTTTTCATAGTTTTAGTTTAGGTTTAGGTTGATTGTGCCTTCGGAGTGGTTCCCGAAGGCATTCTTTTTTTAAGAAATTTGCCCCTAAATGCAAAAAAATTTAGGCAGTTTATTTCTTTGCAAATGACCATTATTAATTTGATTCAAAAAATCGTTCCCCTAGAACGCTGATGCTATCAAAAAGATTAAAACCAATAAGGATACCTCTCCGTTAACGAGTTGGAAATGTTGAACTTATGTTGAATTGTAAGTTGCATTAATTGTAGAGGTTGATTTATTTCTCCACTGTATATTACTCCTATTATTTTGGCGCTTTTAAAACACTTCTGCTGTATTTTACTCCATTAAGCTGAAGAAAGGACTTCAATACAATTGTGCTAGCTAGCTCATGAAAAAATGTCATAAAAAATGAAGGCCAAAGGCCTCTTCTTAAATCGAAATGCTATCTTTAGTTAACAATATTCGGTCAACGCGTATGGGCAATGGCTTGTAAATGTTTGTTAATTAGCAAAGCCAATTCTCATAATGTTCGTCCTATCTAAAGTCTTTGGCTTTTTTATAAATCCACTTCTCTGGATTTGCTTATTGCTATTCTACGCGGGATTTTGCAGAAATTATCAGCGAAAAAAACAGTTGATCTGGTTGTGTGCTATTGCACTGGTTATCTTTTCAAATACTTTTTTAGTGTGCTCGGTGCTAAACATTTACGAAGCAAAATATCCAAAGTTAAAAACATACGATGTGGGCATCGTTTTGGGAGGTTTCTCAGGCATTAACTCAAGAAACAAGAGCATTGCATTTAATGGCTCTGGCGATAGGTTGATCCAGGCCATTAAACTTTATAAAAACGGAATTATCGGAAAGATATTAATCGCCAGCGGGAATGCCAATTTGATGGATAATAAAATTAAGGAAGCAGATTTGGCATCTGCATATTTAAAAGAAATCGGCATTCCTGACAGCGCGATCATGGTTGACAACAGTAGCAGAAATACGCTGGAAAATGCAAAAAATAGTGCTACGCTAATATCGAAGCGTGGTAAAAACTTAACAATCCTTGTGATTACGAGTGCATGGCACATTCCTAGGTCTAAAATTATTTTCGATAAGGTATTCGAAAAAAAACTCATCTACTACCCTTGCAATTTCTTGGGCAAAACCTCTTTGGATCTGAGCGATTTCATCGTCCCGAGTGCTGAGGCGCTTAGTATTTGGCCTATGCTTTTTAAAGAATGGTTTGGACTGGCAGTTGACACTTGGCGAATGGTTTGAAACAAGGCTAAATGTTGGCTAAATGACTAGAAAACGCTACCCTGTTAATGTTTATTAAACCATGACCACCGGCGTTAGAAATCATTAAAATGATCGAGTAACATTCCAAAAAGGACAAACTATAGTTCGATTGCTTATGTTCGAAGGAAATGTTACTATTCGACGGGTGACCACCACGAAAAATATATTTTTTTTCTCGTGCAACACATCCGAAAAACCAATGTCTTATAACAAGAACCTACAGAATTTGGAAACAGCGTACTTAGACAAGAATTTACAGTTGGTAAAGCAATGTATGCAAGGCAGTAGCTCTGCTCAGTTTGAACTGTATAAATGCTATTGCAAAGCCATGTACAATGTGGCGCTGCGTATTGTTAACGACGAGGAAGAAGCTGAAGATATTTTACAGGAGGCTTTTTTAGATGCTTTTATGCGAATTGCAGATTTCAGGCAGGAAAGCACTTTTGGTCTCTGGCTTAAGCAAATTGTCATTAACAAATCCATCAATTACTTAAGAAAACGGAAATTAGAGTTTGTATCTGTAGATGAATTTGTAGAAGTTCCGGAAGTAAAGCCTGAGAACATGTCTGACGAGTCGCTCAGCGTCGACGAGGTTAAAAAAGCAATAAAACGTTTGCCTGACGGCTATAGGGTTGTTTTGAGCTTGTATCTGTTGGAAGGGTACGACCATGAAGAAATCGCCCATATTTTAAAAATTAGCGAAAATACGAGCAGAACACAGTATATGAGGGCAAAACAAAAATTAAGAATTTTTTTAAAGGAAAAGGGGAATCAACATGATTGATAAGTTAGAAGATTTTATCACAATAAATAGAAAAGCCTTTAACGATGGCGAGCCTAGTAAGGAAGTATGGGCTAAAATCGCCATGAATCTCCAACGGAAACGGGCAAAAAAATCTACACGACTAATTACATGGCTTGGAGGAATTGCGGCAGTATTAACCTTATCTGCAATGGCTTTGGTTTATATCCCAAAATTTGTAAATGCAGATGGGGAAAACCCGGGAATTAACTCAGAAATAGCAAATAAAGAAACGAGGTATCGTAGCTTGATTATAGAGAAGAAAGACAGCTTGGCAATTTTCGCTTCTACAAATCCAGACTTATATAAGCGATTTACTACCGATTTATTTAAGTTAGACGAAGAATATAACCGCTTAAAAGACGAATTAAATACCACCCCAAACCGACCAACTATTCTGCTGGCAATGATTAAGAATAGAGAAATCCAGCTTAAACTGTTAAAACAACAACTTTTAATCATAAATCAAGTGGATAGCTATAATAGAGTAAATCAGATTTAAACATCGGCTGTCTGGACCTGGAGTAATTATAATCTTATATATCAAAAATGAAACACACAAACATATGTATCTGCCTTTTGGCTATTGTTTCAATGAATAGTTATGCGAAGACCAGCCTTCGGTCTAGTGATATGACCCGTTTGGCTGCCGTTGCCACAACCGAGTTTAGCAGCGAAAAATACCTTGCTGAAGCTGCGCCTACATTTGACATACAAAAAAACAAGTTGTTAAGCAAGAGTTTTCCTTTGGATAAAAACGACAAGGTTGTGTTAAGTAATATTTTTGGAGGTATTTCTATTAAAATCTGGAATAAAAATGAGATAAGGGTCGATGTAGCAATAAACGCCTTCGGCAATTCAGATCAAGAAGCGAGTCAATTGTTAGAAAATGTTGCCATTACTGCAATAAAAGAGGGAGATCAGGCAAGTTTTAAAACCTCAATTGCCGAGACGAATGTCAAAAGAAGAAATAGAAACGGAAATCAGATAAAAGTTTTTTACACCGTTTACATGCCAGCAAACAACTCCCTAACGGCCATGCAACAATATGGGAACATTTCGATGCCAAATTTTTCTGGCGCAACCTCCCTAAAAGTTCAATATGGAGACTTAACTGCAGGGGATTTGAGCAATACCAATAATTACATCAGCGTTCAATATGGCAAAGCAATGATTGGAAACATTAATGCAGCTAAAATAAAGCAGCAATATGGTGGCGGACTGACGATTAGCGCTGTAAACACGTTGGAGTTAAATGCCCAGTATTCGAAAGTTTCCATTGGTTCTGTCACTGGGAATGCAACAATAAATCAACAATACGGCAGCGGATTAAACATCAGTTCGGCAAAAAACCTAATTCTAAAATCTCAGTACTGTGATGTAAAATTAGGGCAGGCGGCAGGAAATATTACAGCAAGTTTAGGATACAGCGGACTTAATGTTGAAAACGTAACCAACGATTGCAAAAAGCTTGACGTTAGTGCGAGTTATGCAGACGTTTCCTTGGCTTTTGCAACAAATTTTAACGGCGATTTTAATTTAGGGACAGATTATGGAAGTTTTAATTATGGGACTAATATAACTTCGCAAAAAGCAGATCCTAGCAGCTCTGGAAATGAAAAGCGATACTCGGGAAAAATTGGTAATGGTGGAAATGCGAACATCGCTGTTAAAGTAAATTATGGTTCTGTTAAGTTTAATTAATTAATGCCAAAGATTGTTCAGACCTGCAGTATTGTTTTGGCTAGACACTTTTCTACTTTGGCGGAGCATTGACGATTGACGCGACATTGTTTTAGTTTTTGTTTCAAAAAAATCTCGCTACAAAGCGTGTAAAAACGCAATTACCTTCTTAATAAAAACAACCCTAAAGCAAAAAAATAAGGCATTTTAAACGAATTATAATCTCCCCTATTTAACGTTCTGTTAACATTAAACCGCTAAATTGCAACATGAAATTGAGCGTGTTGGTTTTATTTACCGCCTTAGCAGTTGGATTATCCATCGGGATGGTAAATTTTTATTTTCAACACAGCTGGTACTATCTATTGATATCATTCAGCGTCTCATTTTTATCTAGCTTCTTGGTGTTCTATTACCTACTCGAGAAGTACATCTATACCAAAATTAAACTGATTTATAAGCTTATTCACAACTTAAAACTCGGTCAAGATTTAAAAGATGCGCTTGGCGAGTATGTTAGTGCAGACCCAATCAACGATGTAGAGCAAGAGGTGAAGGAATGGGCGGGTGCCAAGAAAAAGGAGATAGATTTATTAAAGAAGCAAGAGCAATTTCGGCGAGAGTTTCTCTCAAATGTATCGCATGAATTCAAAACACCACTTTTTGCCATACAAGGTTATATCGAAACGCTGCAAGATTGCTTGTTGGATGATCCGGAACAGGCATTGAAGTTTTTAAAAAAAGCGGAAACGAATGTCGAACGATTAAGTTATCTTATTGAAGATTTAGACAGTATTTCTAAGTTAGAAAGTGGCGAGTCTCCTATCATATTTGCAAAATTTGATTTCGTTTTGCTGGCTAAAGAGGTGATGGATTATTTAGAAGATTCTGCAAAAACCAAGGAGATTCAACTCCATTTTAAAGAAAAGTATACGGCTTCGACATTTGTAATTGCCGATAGAGAAAAAATTAGGCAAGTGCTAATAAATCTCATCATCAACAGCATAAAATACGGTAGAAAAAGTGGCGATACTGCAATTAAAATTTTTGAACTTCATGACCAGTACTTAGTAGAGGTGACCGACAACGGCGTAGGAATTGAAGAAAAACATCTTTTTCGATTATTTGAACGTTTTTATCGCATAGATAATCACAGATCGAAACAAATTGGTGGCACAGGTTTAGGCTTGGCAATTGTAAAACACATTATCGAAGCGCATGAACAAACCATTTCTGTTCGCAGCACTCCGGGTGTTGGAACTACATTCGCTTTTACACTGCAAAAATCAAAATAATATTTTAGTGTAATTTAACCTTCAAGCCGTTCATGTTATTGTGCAACTGCAATTGACAGGCCAAACGAGAATTGGGTAAAAGATCAGGTAAAGTATCTAGCATTGCGTATTCATCGTCGCTCATTTCATGCAAATTTTCGTCGCCGACCAATACGTCTACGCAGCACGTCGCACAAAGCGCCATTCCGCCACAAGTGGCCAAAATATCATATTCTGATGCCTTTAAAAACTCCATTAAGCTTAATCCCATGTCTGTGGGCGCCTCATGTTCTGTAACAGAACCATCTGGTTCTTGCATGTAAATGGTAATGTTGTTCTCCATAATAGCAGCTTTTTTTGTTAAAAGCCTAAATTTGATGGGTATTAATCAATAAAAGTTTTGGGGCGTTTTAACACCCTTTCCTAACAGAGAAAAAATTTGTTAACAATTTGGCGTAATCAGTTTTGCATAAAGCAAATCGTTTTAAAACGCTGCAACTCCGTTTACTGTCGTATATTTCATAGTGTATTTCACACCAGGATTAATGTATTTGTAAGCACTATGACTCATCAATGAAGCTTCGTGAAAACCACACAAAATTAACTTCAACTTATTGGTGTAGGTATTTATATCGCCTATGGCATAAATACCGGGAATATTGGTTGAATAGTCATCGGTATTTACCTCAATTGCACTCTTACTTATGTTAAGATTCCATCCCTCAATAGGACCAAGTTTCGGACTCAATCCAAACAAAGGAATTAAGTGATCTGCTAAAATGGTAGATTTTTCCATTGTCCGGTTTTGGACAACTTCTACCCGTTCTAATCTTTCTCCACCATTAACCGACTGAAGATTACTGTTTAACACCAAATTAATTTTGCCACTTTCCGCAAGACTCATTACTTTAGCCACAGAATCCGGTGCTCCTCTAAAACTTTCACTTCGGTGGATTAGGGTAAGTTCGGAACAAACATCTGCGAGATAAATGGTCCAATCTAAGGCAGAATCTCCACCACCAGCAATAACCATTTTTTGGTCTCGGTATTTTTCAGGATCCAAAATCATATAATTGACTCCTTTGCCATTCTCAAATTTCTCTAGATGCTCTACTGCCGGCTTACGTGGTTCGAAACAACCCAAACCGCCTGCAATTACCACACACTTTGCGTGCACTGTTGTACCCATATTGGTGGTGAGTAGGAAATCCCCTTCTGCTCTTTTTTCCAGACCTTCAATCCGTTCACCAAGTGTAAATGTTGGATGAAATGGCTTAGCTTGTTCCATTAAATTATCCACTAATTCTTGTGCTAAAACAGATGGATAACCCGGAATATCATAGATTGGTTTTTTTGGATAAATTTCAGAAAGCTGCCCGCCAACTTGCGGTAAATAATCGATTAAATGGCAGCGCATTTTTAGCAAACCGGCTTCAAAAATCGCGAATAACCCAACTGGGCCAGCACCAATAACAGCAATATCAGTAGAGATCATTTAAAAAATTTTGATGCGAAGTTACAAAAAAGCCGTTTATAAAATGCGCGCAGTCGGTCAATTTTGTGAAATAATCTACAATTTTAGTAGTTTTTATTTTTTTACCACTTCATTCCTAAATTTTGAAACACGAAACTCCAAACATCTACAGCTTCATCAATCTGCTTTGCCGTTGGTTTACCCGCTCCGTGGCCTGCTTTCGTATCAATTCTTATTAACACGGGTTCTTTTCCATGGTATTTTTCTTGTAGCGTAGCGGCAAACTTAAAAGAATGGGCGGGTACGACACGGTCGTCATGATCGGCCGTAGTGATTAAAATTGCAGGATAATTAACCTTGTCCTTAATATTGTGTAAAGGCGAATATTTGATCAAATAATCGAAATCATTTTTGTTGTCGCTACTTCCGTATTCTACTGCCCAACCCCAGCCAACAGTAAATTTATGGTATCGCAGCATATCAAGCACACCTACGGCAGGCAAGGCAACTCTAAACAGTTCGGGTCTTTGAGTGATACAGGCGCCCACCAGAAGACCTCCATTTGAACCACCAGAAATGGCGATTTTACTTGGCTTGGTATATTTCTTTTTAATTAGATATTCTGCTGCGCCAATAAAGTCATCGAACACATTCTGTTTCTTATCAAACATACCAGCTTTATGCCAAGCTTCTCCATATTCATTACCACCGCGTAAGCTCGGCTGCACGTAAATTCCACCATGTTCTAAAAACAACATACGTGAAAGGCTAAAACCTGGGGTCAAACTAATTTGAAAGCCGCCATAACCATAAAGATAAACTGGATTGTTTCCATCTAACTTTATTCCCTTCTTATGCACGATAAACATTGGTACTTTGGTCCCATCTTTCGATGGATAGAAAACCTGATGGGTTTCATAATCATCTGTATTTAATTTAAATTCAGATTTTCGATAAATAGATGATTTTCCTGCAGCAATATCATAGCGATAGATCGTGTTGGGAGTGGTAAAATTAGAAAAGGTATAATAAAAATCTTTATCATTTTTATGCGCGCCAAAACCCGTCGCTGTACCAATTTCAGGCAAGCTTACAGCAGTAATTTCATTCCCAGATAAGTCAAATTGTACAATTTCGCTGCTTGCATCTTTCAAATAGCTGGCCCACAAAAAACCACCCCCTGTATTGATCGCTTCTAGGGCAAGTTTCGATTCAGGAATGATAGTTTCCCAATTTTCCACCGCTGGATTTTTTATGTCGACAAGCACAACCCTCCTATTTTCAGCTCCTAAATCGGTTTCCAGGAGCAGCTTATCGCCTATGTTATCTACCACTTGATGGTTGTTTTTATAACCAGGAACAAGTAAGGTGATTTTGCCGTTCGGCTCACTTAAATTTTTGTAATAAATAGCATTTCCAGAAGTTCCTGCGCCCGCATTTATTATTAAAAAATGTTCATCTTCAGTAGTTCCTGCGCCAAAATAAAGATTTGAATTTGATTTATCTTCAAACACAAGTTGATCTGCTTTTTGATCTTCACCCAACTTATGAAAATAAACCTTTTGATATTTATTTTCCGCAGACAAATCTGTTCCTTTTGCCGGCTTATCAAATCTGCTATAATAAAATCCATTGCCATTCCACGCGGCGCCAGAAAATTTGGTCCACTTTAGTTCGTCGATCAATTTATGTTTTTTGGCAACTTCCATCACATAGATATTGCTCCAATCAGAACCGCTTTGTGCAACAGAATAGGCCACATATTTATGGTCTTTAGAGAAGCCCAGGAGAGATACCGATGCTGTACCGTCGGCAGTGATTTTGTTCGGATCTAAGAAGAGCTCCTCTGGGCCGTTAATTCCTTTTTTAATAAACCAAATACTCTGACTTTGTAGCCCGTTGTTCTTGCTAAAGAAGTAGTAATCGCCAACTTTAAAAGGAGCAGCTTCTTTTGGATAATTCCATATTTCTGTCAATCTATCTCTAATATGCGCTCTAAAAGGAATCTGCGAAAGATAATTCTGAGTAACATCGTTTTCGGCCTTCACCCAAGCATTTGTTTCTGCCGAAGTGTCATCCTCTAACCAACGATAAGGATCTGCGATCTTCGTCCCAAAATAATTGTCTTCTACACTGTCTTTTCTTGTCTCCGGATATTTCATCAAAGTTATGGTTGTTTTGGGGCGTTTATCTTGATTGCAAGCGAATAGACTAAGCACAAATAAAAAAATAAGCATTGGTTTTTCCATCATCTGAAAGATTTATTTACTAAGATATGTTTTTATGTCTGCCCTGTCAAACTGTTAGACTTTGAGGTTTTTGGCTTACCTTTGACAATCATTTTATGGATAAAAACATTTATTTTGCATCTGATTTCCATTTAGGAAGCCCAACATACGAAAAAAGCAGGGAGAGAGAAGCGCGTATTGTTAGGTGGTTAGATGTTATAGAACCAACCTGTAGCGAACTATTTTTAATGGGGGACATATTTGATTTTTGGTTTGAATATGCCAAAGTTATTCCGAAAGGATTTATCCGATTCCAAGGGAAAATAGCTAGAATGGCTGATGCGGGAATAAAAATCTACTTTTTTAAAGGAAACCATGACATGTGGGTGAAGGACTATTTTGAAGAAGAGTTGGGACTGAAAATCATTAGCGATGAGTTTGTGATGGAGCGCAATGGGAAAAAATTTTTCCTCCACCATGGTGATGGCTTAGGCCCCGGCGACAATAAGTATAAATTTTTAAGAAAGGTTTTTAGAAATAAGCTTTCACAATGGTTGTTTGAAAGAATACATCCTAATTTTGGAATTGGTTTAGCGAATGCCTGGGCGAACCAAAGCCGTGCAGCCAGTATGAACGAGGAAAAATTCTTGGGTGCAGATAGAGAATGGCTTGCGCTTTATTCAAAAGAGCAGCTTGAAAGAGCGCATTATGATTATTTTATATTCGGCCATAGACATTTGCCTATTGAGATAGAGTTGGGCAAAGGTAGCAAATATGTAAATATCGGCGAATGGTTGGGTCATAACTCATACGGAATATTTGATGGCAAGGATTTAACAATTGAATATTTCGAGAAATAAAATGCGCCAAAAAAAGAACTAATAAACTTGTTAGTAGACACTTTCCCATTAAAAGAAAAGATATCCGCTACCATGTAACGCTAAATAACAGACCGAACTTCAGTGTTTCATGGTGAACTTAAATGAACAACTAGCGTCCACACGAAAAAAAAACAGACAAAAAAAAGCCCAGATAAAATCTGGGCTTTTTACGAAAATTTATTTTCTTAAGCGCCTAACTGAACACGCTTAAAAGCAGTAACCGTTAGCCCTTTAGAAGTTGAATCTAAAAACTGAATTACAGTTTTTGAACCGTCTTTTACAAACTCTTGATTTAGCAAAGTACTGTCTTTATAAAATTTATTTAGTTTACCCGCTGCAATTTTCTCAACCATTTCTTCTGGTTTTCCTTCTGCACGAATTTGTTCTTTGGCAATTTCTATTTCACGCTCAATAGTATGGGGATCAACATCTCCTTTATCTAACGCTACCGGATTCATCGCAGCAATTTGCATTGCTACATCTTTTCCTGCTTCGTCAGATTGAGACCCATCTTGATTCAAAGCAACCAAAACACCCAAGCGATAATTGCTGTGAATGTAGGGAACAACTTTCTCACCTTCTACTACTTCGTATTTCGAAATACCTATTTTCTCACCTATTTTTCCAGTATTTTCGATAATAACGTCAGCAACCAAAGATCCGTTTAAAGTTAGGCCTAACAATGCTTCCAAAGTTGCCGGATTTTCGGCTATTGCCAAATCAGCAAACTTATTTGCCAAATCAATAAAATCAGCATTCTTAGCCACGAAATCAGTTTCGCAGTTAAATTCTAAAATGACACCGCGTTTGCCATCAGCGGTTGCTTTTGCTATTACCACTCCTTCGTTGCTTTCGCGATCTTGACGGCTTGCGGCAACTTTTGCTCCTTTTTTACGCAGATAATCAACCGCTGCTTCGAAATCGCCATTTGCTTCTACCAAAGCTTTTTTGCAATCCATCATGCCTGCACCAGTTTGTTGGCGCAACTTATTTACATCTGCTGCAGAAATTTGTACTGTAGACATTTTTTGAATTTTATATGTTCTATAAATGTTAAAAGTTACGGGTTAAAGGTTGTAAGGTTATGCTTACAACTCAAAACTCGTAACTTATAATTTTAATTATTAATCTTTTTTTAGTTCTTCCTCTTTAGGGGCTTCTTCTACCGCATCTTTTGGAGTAGAAACTTCTTCCTTCACAGGGGCTTCTTCTTTCGCAGGAGCTACTTCTTCCGAAGGAGTTTCAGTTGTTGAAACAGCATCAACATCTATTGACCCAGCTCTTTTACGACGAGGTTCCTTAACTTCAGGCTCATCTGCGGCAGCCTTTGCTGCTACTGCTTCTTTCTCAGCTTCATCTTCCTTTTCGCGTTTGCGTTCGTCTAAACCTTCTTGAATTGCGTTAACCACAATATCGGTAATTAAGGTTATAGATTTTGTCGCATCATCGTTAGAAGGAATAGGGAAATCTATGTTTGAAGGATCTGAGTTTGTGTCAACCATCGCAAAAGTTGGGATGTTCAATTTCAAGGCCTCAGTTACAGCAATGTGTTCTCTTTTAACATCTACTAAGAAAAGCGCTGCGGGCAGGCGATTTAAATCTGCAATACCACCTAAAAGGCTTTCCAACTTGATGCGCTCACGCTGAATCATCAAACGCTCTTTCTTAGATAAGATCGTGTAAGTGCCATCTTTGGTCATCTTATCTATGTTGCCCATCTTTTTGATAGACTTACGAACGGTTGCAAAATTGGTGAGCATACCACCTAACCAGCGTTCTGTTACGAAAGGCATGTTAACTTTTGCAGCTTGTTCTGCAACAATTCCTTTTGCTTGTTTTTTAGTAGATACAAACAAAATCTTTCTTCCAGATTTAACAATCTGCTTAATTGCAGCAGCTGCTTCTTCTGTTTTTGATAAGGTTTTGTTTAAATCTATAATGTGGATGCCATTACGCTCCATGAAAATATAAGGAGCCATTTTCGGGTTCCATTTACGGGTAAGGTGACCAAAGTGTACACCTGCATCCAATAAATCTTGATATGTCGTTCTTGCCATTGTGTTTGTCTCCTTAGATTAACGTTTACTGAATTGGAATTTCTTACGAGCTTTTGCACGTCCTGGTTTTTTACGTTCAACCATACGGCTATCACGTGTCATTAAACCTTTTGCGCGCAATGCAGGCTTTTTCTCCGCATCAAGTTCCACAATCGCTTTGGCAATAGCCAAACGAACAGCTTCTGCTTGTCCTTTAATACCACCACCAGCTAAATTTACTTTGATATCGTACCGACCAGTAAGTTCAGCAACTTCTAAACTCTGGTTAACAATATATTGTAAAGGTAAGGTAGGGAAATACTCTTTGTAATCTTTACCGTTAACGGTAATAATGCCGGCGCCATCTTTCAAATAGATGCGGGCAACAGCTGTTTTTCTTCTTCCCGAAGTGTTTGTAACTTGCATTTAATTAAAGTTTAATGGTTTTTGGAGATTGGGCTTCATGTGGATGCTCAGAACCTGCATAAACAAAAAGATTGGTGTACAATTTTTTGCCTAATTTAGTTTTAGGTAGCATACCTCTAACCGCTTTTTCTACTACACGACGAGGGTGTTTGTCCATTAACTCCTTTGGGGAGATAAACCGCTGGCCACCTGGGTAACCAGTGTAAGAAACATACTGCTTATCAGTAAATTTGTTTCCTGTCAATTTAACCTTCTCTGCATTGATAACAATTACATTATCGCCGCAGTCTACGTGTGGGGTGTACTCAGGCTTGTTTTTACCACGGATGATCATTGCGATCTTCGATGACAAGCGCCCCAAAATCTCTCCTTCAGCATCAACAACAACCCACTGTTTGTTAACAGTTTTGGCATTGGCAGAGACAGTTTTGTAACTTAACGTATTCACTTGCTTTTATTTAATTATTTAATTATTTGTTAATTTCCTCTTTTTTAAAGGACTGCAAAGATAGCTGAAATACTTTTAGTATCAAATAGTTGGAGGAAGTTTTTTAGGATGAGTTTTGGAAGGTAGAGGGTTGAAGGTTTCCTCACGGCGCCATTGCGAGGAACAGCTTGTCCAGATTTGTGCTTTGGGAAAGCAGTCTGAGCACTAGAACCGAAAAGGAGCATGTTTAGTTAATTGAAAACGCTCGTGCAGTAGTCCTTCGGTTGGGTTCAGCCCCGATTTCTGTTGTAGGTGACAACTTGTTCCTCCATATAATCTACTTTTCTTCCGAAAGACCGTTATGCGGAATAATTTTTACATCAAAAGTGCAAACTATTTGATTGGCTTTGCATTCTGTAAAATGAATAATTAAGCACTCCGCACATAGAAGGCAGTTTCCAATATTTTATCGTGAAAAAAGCAAGCTTCTAAACCAATTTAACACGGCAGATGCTGATGTTATTATACCTCAAAGAAAAACCGTTTCAGAGTTTCTCGTCATTCACTTCTATCCAAATATTATCTGGGTCCTTTAAATAAATTTGCTTAACGCCATCAGGCCGAATTTGCGGTGTTTTAGACTGTTGCTTCCAGTTACCATATTCAATATGCAATGCGTCTAAATGCTTAATAAAGTTGTCCATGTTACCAACGGAATACGCAAAATGCGAGTTAATATCATGCTCGGTTACTTTTTCTGCACCTTGTATTAGATGTAGATTGGTATTTGGGCCGGTTTTTAGCCACACATGTTTACCATCATGAAATGGCTCTGGAATTTCTTGCAGCTTCATTACATCCTTATAAAACGCGGCGCTTTTCGCCAGATTATTTACGTAAAGCGCCACATGATTGGCTCTCACAGCATCTTGCGCGTTGGTTTTAAACATAATTCCGCTGAGTGAAAATAGTAGAAGAAATTTAGAAATATAGGTTTTCATAGTTTAATACATTAACAACAGTTGGTGATTCTCAAAAGCATTGATTTCTTGAAGTTGGCTGATTATTTATCAGTTAAAATTAAATAACGCCCTAAAATAGTTTATTTAAAATATAATTCAACTAATTTAAATGGCCGTCGCGTTTAAAAGGTTATAAAACCTGAGTTCGTACAATAAAACAACGAGCACTTTCCCCCAATTCCCTCAACACATCCCCAAACCTTATTCCCTAAAGCTCAAACCAAAAAAAGGACCACTTCTGAAATGGAAATGGCCTTTCTTTACATGTGAGTTATTTCTTAAGCTGCAACTGCATCAATTGCTTCGCGAAGTGCTTTTGCGGCAGCCGCTGGATCTTCAGCGCCATAAATTGCTGCACCCGCTACCACTACAATTGCACCAGCCTTTACTACTGCTGCAACATTATCAATGTTTACACCACCAGCAACTGAAACCGGAACGCCAACTCTTGCCGCTTCATCAATTAAAACCTGAATCGAATAACCATCCGTCCATTGTTCGTCTAAACCGGCATGTAATTCTACAAATTCAACACCAAACTCAGTAACTTCTTGCGCTCTTTTAACGCGATCAGCATAACCGATGGTATCTACTACGATCCCTTTATTGTGTGCTTTTGCTGCTTTTACTGCACCCAAAATTGTTGCATTTCCTGCTGCGCCCATAACGGTAACTAAATCTGCTCCTGCTTTAAAAGCGACATCAGCTTCTAATTCGCCTGCATCTGCAGTTTTTAAATCTGCGAAAACCAATTTATCGGGATGTGCATTTTTCATTGCAGTGATCACTGCCGAACCCATATTCTTAATTAATGGTGTTCCTAATTCAACGATGTCTACATAGGGAGCAACTTTTGCAGCAAGTGCTAAAGCCTCTTCTGTAGTTAATAAATCTATTGCTACTTGTAATTTTGCCATGATGGTATTTATATGTGAAATTAAATTTTATGTTATTCTAAGTTTGAATGTTTTTTCCAAAGTTCTTCTGCAGGTTTACCATTTAGCTTCCAGAGAGATTGAAATATTGCGTCGGTTAGTAGGAGTAAAAACTGTTCGAAAAGACTACCAGCATACTGCGTGGAGATTTTTTCACTATGATCTTGCTTCTCTGCCGCAGGAATAAAAACGATATGAGTAGCGAGTTTACCTAGTTCAGATTCGACTTGAGTGGTTAATGCAACTACTTTTGCGCCTACCAAAATTGATTTTTCTGCTGCTTTCAAAATCGTACTGGTTGTTCCCGAGCCAGAAGCGGCGATCAATAAATCACCTTCTTCAATAGCTGGCGTAGTGGTATCGCCAACATAATAAACCGTTAATCCTAAATGCATTAAACGCATTGCGGCAGATCTCATTGCAAAACCAGAGCGACCAGCTGCCGTAATAAAAATTCGTTTGGCCTGTTGAATATGATAGATGAAAGGAATCAGCTGTTCAAGATCCAAACGCTTGTTTAATTGGGCGTTTTCATTAATAACCTGATCAAGATTCATCTGTAAATCCCAAATCAACTGTTGATTATCTAGTGTATCCATAATTGATTTATCATTTTCAACCTCTTTTAATAATATGTCCAGGTCCATAATTTTGCTTGCTTTTTGCTTTGTAAAGGTAGAATTACCATCAGCGGCAAAGGTTACACATTTAGCCAGTAATATTGGACTATCAGGAAATTTAATCTGATGAAAGTCATAAACAACGCCTTATAGCAACAGACTTTCCGAATAGTCCACCGCAGGAGATAAGATATCCTACATTAAAATATTTAGTCCTTATCTTTGATGATCATGAGTTTAGCAGAAATATCCAACCTAGAAAAATCAATCATCTACATTCGAAATCTTAATAATTGTCCGCCTAGTTATTTGAACGATCCCAATCGTAAAGAATTTTTTGAGATCGTTTGGCTCAAAAATGAAGCTCCATTGCACGACTTGAAAGACAATGATTTCGAAACTATTGGCGACTGGATTTATTTGATTCCTCCCTATCGCGTTCATCAATTAAATAAAGCAGGAAAAAACGGCGAATTAATTTCGTTTAAAAGGTCTGTTTTAGAGGGTGAGGAAAAAGAATTCTTATTAGACTTGTTTAAAATTTTTAATGTACAAGGCGAATTTTCCTGTCTGAGATTGAACAAAGCTGTGGCTGAAGAATTAGCCGGTATCTATAAGTTAATAGAAGATGAGTATCAAAAAGCCGGCAACAACTTCGTGATTACAAAAGCGTTGCTGAAGGTTTTTTTATTGAAGCTCATTCAGGTTAAGGAGCATGAATTTACGAGCCAGGATGTGAATCAAAAAAGAGTCTATGAATTTTTAATGCTTTTAGAAAGCAATTATCAGCAAGTAAGAAATACTGATTTCTATGC
This sequence comes from Pedobacter sp. UYEF25, assembly GCF_054061655.1. Taxonomy (NCBI): domain Bacteria; kingdom Pseudomonadati; phylum Bacteroidota; class Sphingobacteriia; order Sphingobacteriales; family Sphingobacteriaceae; genus Pedobacter; species Pedobacter sp. UYEF25. The sequence goes on from NZ_JBSSEL010000005.1 coordinate 220,680, forward strand.
GGGTAAAATTGGAATCAGCTCGAAACGCCTTAATCAAATCTTAAAAGAAAAACTAAATAAAACGGGCATGCAAATTATCCACGACCGCATTATTTTAGAAGCGAAGAGAAAAATTATTCACAGTGAAAGTACCATTAAAGAAATCGCTTACGAGTTGGGCTTTTCCGACCGACCCTATTTTAGTCGCTTTTTTAAAAAACAAACACAGCAAACGCCCGAAGGATTTCAAAAACAAGCTAGAAGTCACATCGAATCTAAATTCAATACGCTTGTTTAACAGCACCATAACAAACCTCAGCATATAGATTGTGTTTTGCCGAAATTTTTTTTAAATACATGTAAGTATTTTTTTGCCCATTTTTAATTTTAAAGAACTAACATTCATTTTGCGCCCACAATAGGATTAATAGCAAAGCTATTTTCAGTTAAACTGTTGACAATACAGGGTTAGTGAGGCAAATTTCAAATAAACTAAACATCCCATTTTGATAATGAGCAGGAAGACTTGTGGTTTCTTTTAATTTGACGGACCCTATAAAGATAAGCCCACAACTTAAATAATAGTTGTGCAATTGTTGATTTCCACTTAGGGTATCCAACCTTACATAGTCCTTCATGTGAGTTCTTGCATATTCTGAAACCCAAGTAAGGATATGCTGCACAAACTGATTGCCCCGAAACGAAGGATTTGTCGCAATCCGATGTATGTAGACTGCAGAATCACGATCTCTTTCACCCCAAATCATTGGATCGTTGAAAGCCAAAGTAAAAACGCATGCAATCTCAGCACCTATCATAATCTGCCATTGACAACCTTCACCTATTGAATCTTCTATGATTCGTCTGTCAAACCCGAGCCAGTTCGGCATACCCTTCTCCCGTTGATAAGCGGCTGCCGAATTATAAAGGGCCGAAATAGAACTGATATCAGCGTAAGAGCTTTTGATAAAATTCATTGTTAATCAATAATTGCTGAAAGTTTACAAAGTCGCAAAATATTATTAAACAACATAAATTTTATTCCGATAGAAAAAATATTTTTAATATGCCGCGTGAAGCAATCCAACTGATCAATTCTCACTCAACTACTTTACCTGCCTATGCATTGGCCAAAAGGGTCTTCTGACACGGATTGAAGGGATCACATGTAGATTCCCGATGCGGGGAGTTATGGGCTTATCCTGTCCGGTTGCGGTGGCCTGCTATTCCAATCTTTTATGTTCGTTCCGTGCTGAGAGGATCTCTCTGCAATCGGTTACGCGGTTGAACGATGTCTGATTTCTGACTTCGGGTCTGCGGCTTCCGCCGGGGTGTATAAACAGGAAATCCCCGTAGCGTCATGCTACGGGGAATCCATCTTTAAGATCTGGCACCGACCTACTCTCCCACGTGTTACCGCAGTACCATCGGCTCTGGCGGGCTTAACTTCTCTGTTC